>CBDUUP010000009.1:0-31634 GCA_965370435.1 uncultured Anaerolineales bacterium
GATTCGCAGAGTTTTTTAATATTTTCGCTTTTCTCTGTGTACTCTGTGTCTCTGTGGTGAAATGTTTGCACTAAACGATTATTTGATAATTGCATTTGCAAACTATCAGGTGACTTGTTTTTATTCCTCCGTATCATCCAGCTATCCGCTTTTGCGGGCTTTCTCCCTGGTGGGCAGCGCCAGGGTGAAACTGGTCCCCGCCCCCTCCTCGCTTTCCACCTCAATACGCCCTCCGTTGATCTCCACCAGCTTCTTGGACACCGCCAGACCCAGCCCGATTCCGCGGGCCTTGGTGGTGAAGAGCGGCTCGAAGAGTCTCTCCATATTCTCCTCAGAGATGCCCACCCCATTATCGCTGACGGTGATCTTCACCTCTCCATCCTCTGCCCGGGCGTGGAGGGTCAAGTCGCCTCCTTCGGGCATGGCTTGATAAGCGTTGGCGACCAGGTTTGATAACACCTGGCCGATCTGGGAGGAGTCAACGTACAACAGCGGCAAGTCGAGGGAAATCTGGTTTATCATCTCTATCCCCACCGGGGCGGGATGATTCAACAGGGTTTTGCCAACCAGCTCGGTCGCCGCTACCTCATACCTATCCGCCATCTGGACGCGGGTGAAATCCAACAGATCGGAGATGATCTTGGCCGATCCAAAAACCTCCGACGAGATGATCTCCAAATAATCGTTGACGTCCTGGGTCGCATCCGGCAGCACCGCCTGGAGATAATGCACGGCGTTGTTGATGACCCCCAGGGGGTTGCGCAGTTCGTGGCTCACACTGCCAGCCAACTCGCCCAGCATGGCCAGCCGCTCCTGGCGGACCAACGCATCCTGGGTATCGCGCAGTTCCTGGGTCCGTTCCTCGACCATCTCCTCCAGGTGTTCGGAGTATTCCTTCAGTTTTTCATCCGCTTGCCTGCGTTCGGTGATGTCTGTTGCTATGGTTAGTATTGCCTGCTTCTCCTCCCATTGGATGGTTTCTGTTTTTCTTTCTACCCATCTTATATTTCCATCTTTATCAATTATCCTGGATACAAAATCGCCAGTAAGGACCTCACCGTCAAGTCGTCTCCTGGCTCGATCAATTAGAGTTTCTCGGTCATCTGGGTGGGTGAATTCGATAAATGGGGTTGCCATCACTTCTTCTTCAGGGTAGACTAAAATTTCAAGCGCTTTCGGATTAATGAATTTGAAATAACCGTCCTGGATAACGGCGATGCCTTCGTTGGCATTTTCTACTACGGTTCGATATCTTTTCTCGGATAAATATAACTCCGCCGAACGCTCTTGCACCAGTTGTTCCAAGTTTTCTTTGGCTTGTTTTAGCTCCATTTCCATATGTTTACGCTCGGTGATGTCCCGTGAGATAGCCAGGCGTCCTACTGTTACCCCTTGGTTGTTTCGCAGAGGTATGATGCGAAGATCGGAATATTGAGGGCCTTGCCTGTTTCCCCTTTCTATGAACAACTCTGTGGAAATCTCTTCAATGTCTTTGAAACGTTCTACCAGGTCAGAGAAAGCTGAAAATATCTGGTTGGCCGGTTTTCCGATGGTCTCCGAGGCGGTAAACCCCGCGTTTGCCAACGCAGCGGGATTAATGTCTACAATCCGATTTTGGATGTCCAACACCACTACCGTATCACTCATATTATCAATGAGAATATTACGAGCAATCGGCAAGATATCGAACAACCGGTAGCGGAAAAGGCCGAATGCGATTATGAGATTGCTAAAGATGAAAGAGAACGGGGTGGTATCCCTTTGGAATGTGAAAGTGACGCCTGCCAGGGTCAGCATGGAGCCTATTAAAGGCATGAGCGCGCCAACGGTAACGATCCCGATCTGGGTCTGGTAAAGACGATGGGACCGCCTGAATTCCTGTATGAGGAGAATAATACAAGTGAATATTAGGATATAGGCATAGATCCCAATAAGATAAACCATGGCGGTGAAATCATATTCCAAAGCAGAGATAGGATTTCCATACACGAGCCAAGCATCAGATCGTATTAACCCGTGTAGGGAATTTGTAATCAGCAAAAGGAGAAAAATTGCTGGGAAGATTACTAGCAATCCCCAGGTACGTTTAGGATTTGAGAGCTTCCGGCCAGTGAATTGGAGCGAAAATGCGAGGAATGAAAAATACCAACCAAACACGCCCAGCCATTGGATATCGTCCCAAAACAACTTATCTTCCAGACTGGGGTTTGCTAATTCGAAAATATACCCCAAAGTCATGAAAGCCTGGCTGAATGCCACCCAGGCAAAAGCGCTTGCCCCAACCACGTTCCGCCGCCGCCATGTGAAGAGGCCGACGAGGATGGAAACGATAACAGAAACCAGGTAAGGTATCAGAAAGGGAAAGGTTTGCCAATTCATCTCTGTCCTCCGTCTCTTTTAGAAGAGATGGAAAAACTTGAATTCACCATAGTACGATTGAAGGTGGGAACATCGAAACTTAGAACATATGCAAAAATCTTGTCCCTCTCTCTGCCCAGACAGTTGTCAGCCTTTGTTCTCACATTGGCTCCATAAAAGCCAGTCATTTGTCATAGTCCATTTTGGGATCTATCTACAAATTTACTGTACACATTCTCGCTGCTTGCGAGGATTATTTCACTTCAATCGTATTATATATCAGTTGGAGGAGAGGGGCAACAAATAAAAGTGAAATTTCCCACTAGTTGCGGCCAGACAAAATTTGCGGTAAGGAACCAATCCTGTGCGCTTCGGGATTTTTTGCTAGTTCTTTTATGCTGAAGCTTTCATCCTCCGCACCGCCACCCACTTCTTGACCTCCGCCGCGATGGCGGGCACGAACAGCAGCGGCAAAAGGATGCGCCAGCGCTCCCAAGCGAGAGGCGTGGCGCTGAAGAAGGGATTACCTTTTCAGCCTTTCAGTGTTTCATCCTTATCAAACAAAACCGGCCCCTGGAGTTGTTCCAGGGGCCGGCGATACAGTAACGCGCCATCAGATGCCGCGTCACTTCCAAATATAGTACTGGCAAACGTCTCCAATCCCTAAATATCCCCCACCGATGGAGAAGGAGTTGATCTTACCCTCCAATGCCAGGATTCCCTGGCTGTAATCCCCCCCGGCGAGGGAAACCACAACTCCGCCGATAACTTCCCCGTCAATGGCGCCGAATTCATCGAAAATTCTGAGCTCGCCGTTTATCTCGATGTTGTAGCTGCCGGCTCCGGCCATGAAGGTCACAAACAGCGTCTCAACCGGACACAGGAAGACGAATCGGGCCTTGATGCCCCTTAACCTCAACCCGTTACCCGGGACGCCAAACCAATCCTCATTCTCGATCAACGCGACACCACTAAAGCCCGGATTCCCAGTCTCGGGGAAGAAAGGCTCGAAGGCGACGCTGACCTCATTTTCCACGAAAGAGTCGCCAACGTTGTACCTGGTTCCCACGGCTTGCGACTCGAAATCCAGGCAAATCTCCGGGCATTCCGGATCACATTCCGGCAACACCGGGCAGAGATCGTCAATCCAGAGCTCTTGCCCGCCGATGGCGAAGGATTCGATCACCCCATCGAGTTTCAGCACACCCGTGCCGTTGCCCAAAACACCTGAAGGAACTGATACCTGGACACCGCCGATCACATCGCCGTTTATGTCGTTGAAGTTCCCGAACTCTACTAAGTCCCCGTTGATTTCGATATTTTCGCTGCCACCGTGATCCCCGAAGCGAAGAGTAAGCCTTTCAATGGGGAAGGGGAAGAAGAACCGGGCATTGATGTTGTTAGTCCCTAAATCCTTACCGGAACCTCCGGCCATGCCGCCATTTTCAATCACCCCCTCGCCTAAGTTATACGCTACTCCAGCCTCATAGAAGGGCGCGAAGGTGACGATAACCCCGTTTTCATCAAACGTGTCACTCAGGGTGTAGGTAGCTCCCAGCGGCAGGGTCTCGAAATCCATGCCGAAAGCGGACAGACAAATTTCGGGGCTTGTCGTAGGGGTTTTCGTAGACTCTGGGAGTTCTGCTCTATCTGGGGGAGTTATAGCTATTGGGCCACAACCTGTCAGCAGCAGCGCCAGAACTATCAGCACATTAAAAATCCATTGCATTTTTTTCATCAGTCTCTCTCCTGAGTTTTTTGTCATTACTAAATCGAATATTATGGTTAGCGTAGTTGTCTCAATTCATTATCGCCTCCAAAAGTTTCGTTAGTTTCACAAGCTTCCTCTTCCACGAAATCGTATCCATCTCGTCTGAGCTGGTCACTCGTTTGGATGAGGCTGGCATGTGTGAATCCACGGCTTGAAGAAACCCAATAACACCTGCCTGATTTATTTACTTTAGCGGGTTATCACTTTCTTATCCCCGCTGTAGCTGGTTGGTTGTCACAGGGATCAGCTTCAATTACATTCTTGAGTACATGAGAAGGCCTAAATGATGGCGCAATCATGTTCTATTAATATATATACCTTAATAGGTCTTTTTTCTTCTATATGAATTATTATTTTCCCCTGGAATGTGTTTTCCATAAGAGCGATGGGGCGAATATGCAGCAGAATAGCTATGAATCCCACCTCAGGGCGCTAAATTGTCTTTAGGGCGAATCTAAAAATATGTTCCCCTTTTTAACACCAAGACACGAAGACAAAAAGACACAAAGTTTTTGGTTTTTCTTCGTGTCTTGGTGTCTTTTGCTTTTCTTCCCTCCTTGACTTATTTAGAAGATGCTTCGTGTTAAAGTTTTTGACCGTTAACTAGCCGCGAGTTCTGCTAAAACGCCAAGCTATTTTTAGACCCGCCCTCACAGTTTTTCTGCCCCACCACCTACGCCCCCTCACTCCCTCGCGACTTTCATCCTCCGCACCGCCACCCACTTCTTCACCTCCGCCGCGATGGCGGGCACGAACAGCAGCGGCAGCAGGATGCGCCAGTGCTCCCAGCCCAGGGGGACGGTACTGAAAATGGGCTGCAAGAAGGGGATGTAAATCGCGCCCAACAGCAGCAGCCCCGAAGAGACCACCGCGATGTTCATGGCCTTGTTGGAGAAAATACCGATCTTGTTCAGCGGGTAATACTCCGAGCGGGAGGTGAAAGCCCGCAGCAGTTCCGAGAAAGATAGGGTGACGAATGCCATAGTCGCCGCCAGGGTGTTGAACTCGCCGGGGTCGGCCGGGTAATAGGTCAGGCCTATCAGGTAAGCGGTCAGGGTGACGGCGGTGATGGCGACGGTCTGTACCAGGATGCCCATCTGCATGTAGCGGTTGATGATGGGTTCTGAGGGCGGGCGGGGTTTCTGCTCCATGATGTCGGGGTCGCCTTTTTCCAACCCCAGGGCCAGCGCCGGAGCCCCGTCGGTGACCAGGTTGAGCCACAGCAGTTGGATGGCGTTGAGGGGGGAAGGCAAACCGGCCAAAGTAGCCAGGAAGATGATGGCGATCTCGGCCATGTTGCAGGAGAGCAGGTAGTAGACGAATTTGCGGATGTTGCTGTAAATGACCCGCCCCTGCTCCACCGCGTCCACGATGCTGGAGTAGTTATCGTCGGTGAGGACCATGTCGGCGGTCTCTTTGGCGACGTCGGTGCCGGTGATGCCCATAGCGACGCCGATGTCGGCTTGCTTGAGGGCCGGGGCGTCGTTCACCCCATCCCCGGTCATGGCGACTACTTCTCCGTTGGCCCGCAAGGCCTGCACGATGCGGACCTTATGCTCCGGGGAGACCCGGGCGAACACGTCGGTGCGCGCCACCTCGGCCTCCAGTTGGGCGTCATCCATATTGTTGAGGTCCGCTCCGGTGAGCACCTGGTGTCCCTCCTGCATCAGGCCGATGGATTTGGCGATGGCCTCGGCGGTCTTGGGATAGTCTCCGGTGATCATCACTGTGCGCAGTCCCGCCTGAGCGGCCTTCTCCAGAGCCTGGGGGACTTCCAGGCGGGGCGGGTCTATGATGCCGATCAAACCGACGAAAACCAGGTCGCATTCCAGGGCTTCTTCGGTGATCTCTGGGGGCATGTCAGGCACGGTGCGGTAAGCCAGGGCCAGCACGCGCAGAGCGTCCTGGGTCATCAGGTCGTTGGCGGCCAGGATGCGGTTGTATACAGCCTCATCCAGATCGTCAATTTTGTTGTCTACGGTTTGATAATGGCTGCATAGGTCTATGACCACATCAACCGCGCCCTTCTGGGTGATGACGTATTCGTGGGTCTGTTGGAAATCATAAAAAGGCGAGATATCTTCTTTTTCAGGGTTTTCGATCTGATGGACGGTGACCATGCGCTTGCGCACCGAGTCGAAGGGAATTTCCTGGACCCGGGGATAGGCTTCGTTGAGCGGCCGGGGCAAAGCCCCCGCTTTGGCCGCTGCAACCACCAGCGCGCCTTCGGTCGGGTCGCCCACCATGCGGTAAGTCAGTTTGCCTTCCGTCTCGCCGGAGAACTCTAGCTCAGCGTCATTGTTGAGCGCCCCCACCCACAGGGCGGTGGAGGCGGCGGCGTAATCCTTCAGGTCTATGACCTTATCCCGGAGCATGAACTCCCCTTCGGTGCTATACCCGCTGCCGGAGATGTTGATAAAGTTCCCGTCCACCCAAATCTGGGTGGCGGTCATTTCGTTCTGGGTGAGGGTGCCGGTCTTGTCAGAGCCGATGACGGTGGCCGAGCCTAAGGTCTCCACCGAGGAGAGGCGGCGGATGAGGGCGTTGCGGCGGATCATCTCCCGCATGCCCAAGGCCAGGCTTATGGTGACCACCGCGGGCAGCCCCTCCGGCACCGCGGCGATAGCCAGACTGACGGCGATGAGGAACATCTCCAATGGGTCGGTGCCCCGCAGGGCGCCCACCACGAAGACCATGCCGGAGATCGCCAGGGCCGCCAAGCCCAGGGTCTTGCCCAGTTGGTCCAGGCGTTTTTGCAGGGGGGTGGGTTCCTGTTGGACGGCTTGCAGCAAAGTGGCGATCAAGCCGATCTGGGTCTGCATGCCGGTGTCAGTCACCACGCCCCGCCCCCGCCCATAGGAGATCAGGGTGCCCATAAAGGCGGTGTTGGAACGGTCGCCCAGGGGCAGGTCGGCCTGGAACAGGGCGCTGGCGTCCTTGCTAACTGGCAGGGACTCGCCGGTGAGGGCGGCCTCTTCAACCCGCAGGTTGACGGCCTCCAGCAGGCGCACGTCGGCGGGGACGTAGTTGCCCGACTCCAGTACGACGATGTCGCCGGGCACCAGCTCGCGGGCGGGGATGTTCTGGCGGCTGCCGCCCCGCAAGACGTGAGCTTCGGGCGCGGCCAACTTCCTCAGCGCGGCCATTTCCTCTTCGGCGCGCCGTTCTTGGATCACGCCCAGAGCTGCGTTGAGGATCACAATGGTCAAAATAGCGATAGCCTCCACCCATTCTCCCAGGCCTGCGGAGATGACGGCGGCCACAATGAGCAAGATAACGATAAAGTTGTTGAACTGCTCCCCCAGCATCTGCCAAAAAGTGGTGGGAGGCGCTTCGGTGAGTTGGTTGGGGCCGTAGTTTTCCAGCCTGTGGGCCGCCTCGGATGGAGAGAGGCCGGTATCGGGCGTTGAGTCGAATTCTTCTAGGACTTCTTCAAAGGAGAGATTGTGCCAGGGTTTACCGTTGGTAGAGGGAGGGGTTGCTTCAAGAGGGCTTGCTGTCATGCTAGGCTCCATTACAGGATTTTCGTATTGGTTCTTTTATCATCATTAAATCACTTTCATCATTATCAGAGCCTTGCAGAGGGCTTTCCAGGCTCGTTTGTGCATAGTAATGCCCTTCTCAGGGATTGCGATCCTGGAAGGGTTGCTAGGATTATAGATAATAAACTCAGGGCGTGTACCCATATTATATGGGTGATAAGTTCAAAATGGGCTTTCAGAACTGATAGCCCTGGACCAGGAACCTGATGATCCCGGCGCTAAGGGCGGGTCTAATAAGGAGTTCCTTTTTTAGGGTGACGCTTCTGGGCAAAGGGGGAGATCCAATCCACTCATCTAGGCTGTTGCTATCATTTTAACACCAAGACTCAGTGACACGAGTCTACACCATATATGTGGGTCTATTGCGTCCACAGAGTCTACTATATGGCGGTTGAATTGTAAATATTGTCTATTGTTTCCATTGTTTCTACGGTGTCTGCACCAGAATTGCACCAAACCAATAATATCAACCGGAAAGGCGACTCGTTTTCTCCATTCTATGGGTAGTGATATATCCCACTGCCCGGTGAAGCTGCGACCAGCTATACCGGTCGCCATAATCAGTCCGGCTGATGTCGGTGTCGTCGCGGTCTTCACCCAGGGGCAGGTAGCGTTCGTCCGAATCTAGATTCCCGCTGCTGTTCAGCAGGGCGACGGTGGAGCCGAGATGGTCGGTGATGAAGTCGGAAAGGTTCCACAGCTAGAATGCAATGATCGGGATCGCTTGTAGGATATTAGTGTAGCGAAAGAGGGTATGGCTTTACTTCACGTTGACAATGTCCTCTTATCAACCTCTCCCCTCCGAGACAAGATCTACGCGAGTTCCGTCCGGGAGAGTTAGTAAAGCCGAAATCAAAAGCAATACATAGTCCTCAGACGGGTAAAAAACTAACATAAGCTCAGAGCCGTCCTCAAAATAATACATATACATCGTCATTCCAGTCTTTAATTTTTCGTCTGGGGGTCCTAGTTGAGCGACGATTTCATCATAACTTATCAAAAATTCCAGGAAGTCAAGTTCTGCTGGAGGAGTAGGTACATTAGAACAAGATGTAATCAAAAGCGTGCATAGCGCTAGGAGGGCCACCATTTTTAGAGTGAAATTTCTCATCGGTCACATCCTTACAATTTTCCATGCTATCAATCAATACCTTCGCCAAAAACGATGCCTTTTAGCTCAATGAGCCTCTCTCAGTAGCGTTTTGACGATTTGCCTTAGCGATAATTAATAATATATCCGCTCAAACCCGTACAGGTTATTTATTCGATACGACAAGTGACTGTGATAATCTCCAGTCTAATAGTCAGTGAGACGATACTCTCAAATTGGCGAAGGTATTGCTTAATCAAATATATTTTCTATAAAATCTAATATCCATTTCCTTCGAGGATTTGATACCTCCCTAAATACTTCAACTGGCGCTATGGCAAGTACAGCCATACTCTCCGCCAAGTCCTCAGTAGGATGCAAGTTGCTCCATAAGGAAGGCCCGTTTCTGGGGCTAACCCATTTGAAGTTCCAACAGAAATCCAAAATACAAGTCCCTTCCCATTTCCATCCAGCGGCGTAAGCGTAATGCTGGCCAAGGCGTTGAGGTTACCGGTCTCAAAACCATTGCTGACGCTGTCAGGTGAATCGGAGTTGTCCACTGTGTTCATGTCGTAGGTACAGGATTCGCCCGCGCTCAGACCGGAGACCGCGGGGGGCGGCGTGGCGTTGTAGGAGAATGTGGTGACGGTACCCTCGCTCACGGTGTAGGTGTAAGTGTAGGTGATAGCAAATCGTCCCAATCAAAAGGATCTTTCGGAAGAAGGTCGGATACATCACCACCGGTACCAGGCCGACAATAATTGGCACTGTTTGGTATAATCCCCAGGGTCCAAGGCCAATCTCTACGCAAATATTCGTAAAATTCCATCGGCTCAAAGAACCATACACTGTAGACGTACGGCTTACTCATGGGTATATAAGAATTAACCCCAACATCCACATCTACTGCCACACCGTGTCTGCCCCAGAAAACTACTCGAATCCCACAGGCATATGTCCAAGCAACTTCGTCAGGTTGGCCATAATCGATAGCCATATCCCTAATCATCAATCTATCAAGATTAAAAAGCGGAGATCTAAATTGGGTCTTGTCAGAATATTGGCGCTCTAGCATAATGAGATTTGTAGTGAGTGAATTCTCCTTGTCGGCAAACCATATCTGGATTTTATTCCATCCCAAATACCCCCTATTCAGGTAAAAATATATCGTGAATCTATTGTATTCTTCAATCTCATCTGGTGTCCCGAGTAGTTGTTTTACTTCGTTCATGCTTGTTTGACCAGGGGTGATCCCTCTCCAAGTTGGGGGAACCACCAAGGTCTGGGAAGGTTGAAGGGTTCCCAGATCTTGGGAAGGTGTAACGGCCCCCAAATCCTGGGAAGGGTCTTTAACACCTATCCGCCACAAATACCCTAGGGTGATGAGCAACGCTGCTATTAGCCCAATGGCGGCGATCCACTTGACATTCGTTTTAACTTTAGCGTCCATTGAATACCTTCCTTATCTTGTTATCAATCTCTTTATCCAATCTATTCTACATCATCAGATGCCGTTCAGCGGATCGGAGTTGTCCACAGTGTTCATATCGCAGGCACAGGATTCGCCCGCGCTCAGATCGGAGAATGCGCGGGGCGGCGTGGCGTTGTAGGAGAAGGTGGTGGCGGTACCCTCGCTCACGGTGTAGAGGTAGGCATCAAAAGGTCATCCCAATCAAAGGGGTCTTCCGGACGCGGATCGTTCACACGAATATCGGAGCTACTAGAGGAGCCAGGAGGACAAGGATTTTGGGGATATGGTTGGATTCCAAATGGCCAAAACGAATAATTATTTAAATACTGGTCAATTGTCACCGGCTCAAAGAACTTTACTTGTTGAACATTCACCTCACTAAGTGTAACAACATCCCCATACGGAATACTCACAGATACTGCTACACCTCGTCTGGCCCAGATAACTACTCTATACCCACAGGTCATATTCCAGGTGACTTTGTCAGGTTGGCCATATTCGACTCCAAAATCCAAAAGCTTTATCTTTCCAGGGATAGATTGGAAGGGGAGTTTCGCTTCTTGATTTGGAAACGAAAGCACGATGCCAATAGCCAGGAGAGAATTATCTCTATCAGCAAACAATATCTCGATGTTGTACCATCCCCATCCATCCCGATTTACATAATGATATACCGTGCATTCATTCGTTTCTTTAATCTCATCTGGTTCTCCAAGCAGTTGTATTACCTCGTTAAGACTAGTTTGACCAGGGGTGATGCCTCTCCAAGATTGGGGGACCCCCAGATCCTGGGATGGTTGATTGACAATACAATCCTGGGAAGGAAAAAGAACACCTATCCGCCACAAATACCACAGGGTGATGAGCAATGCTGCTATTACCCCCCCTATGACGGCCATATATTTGACATTAGTTTGAATTTTATTATCCATAGCTCTCCTTGATATAATTAGGAGCTGTTCTTAAAGTTTCTACCCGGGCAAATTTGCGAAGAATATTGCGTGTCACAGCATTATAGTTCATAACTGCACTAGGTTCAATCAATCGTTCATAGCCTTTGCCTAGTCGGCGATTGCCAATCAACCATCCACAGGCGCTTTCGACTACCCAGCGGCGAAGCAATACTTGAAATCCGCGCGGTCCTTTTTCTCTGGCAAGCGCCGCCAAACGGAACTTGAATTTATCTGCAACCCAATCCAACTACTGGCCTCGATAAGCCGCATGCACCCAGATTATCCGCAGCTTTTTGGGCCAATTGGCGATCTGTTCTGGGCTCCATTCCAAATGCAGCTTTTCTTCTACCAGCTTCCATATTTCTGGCCCTATTCGTTCTTGGCTCTTTCCTTGTCTGCGGGCCAGAGCTTTCTCACTCGGCGGCCTTTGCGTTCTCTGGGTTGAAGTAGTTGGGGGGAAATATTAACTCTCCAAGCTCTCCTCCATCTTCTCTTCCCGCCCAACCACACGTCCATAAAGCCACCACACCGGGGACAAGATCAAGGCGGCGGCCACCAGCGCGGCGCGCAGCGAGAAGATTGTGCCGATGGCGCCCACAATGGGGCCGCCGATCACCTGCCCCAGGGCATCCACCTGGCCGCCCACGGAGAGCGCGGTGGCCCGCACTTGTGAGTCGGTGATGTATTGGTTGAGCCAGGCGTCGGTGAGGGGGCCGTGGGCGCTGCGCAGCATCCCCACAGCCAAATAAAAGGCCAAAGCCAGCGGGAAACCGCTCACCAGCCCAAAGCTCACGATGCAGGCCACAATGCCTATGCTGATGATCTGCAAGACTCGCCCCAGCACCAGAGGCTTGGTGGTGTCTACCCGGCGAAGAACCATCTCGGTGGCAACGATAGAGAGCGTGATCGAACCCGCGCTCATGATCCCAAACCAGACCACCGGTTTCAGACCGCCGATGGTCGGAAAGGTGAAATTCTCCAGCAGGTGGGGCGTCCACAGGCGGTCAAAGCCCTCGCTGTACAGGCCGAAGAACAGCCCGATAGTGAGGATGGTTAGCAGCGAGGGGCGCGCCTTCACCAGCTTCACCCCCCTCTTGAGGGTGTCGGTCATCGCTCCCCAGGCGCTGCGGCCTTCACGGGACGCAGGCTTGAAGCCGGTCTCCGGCATGAAGATGACCAGGAAAATTCCCAGCAGGAGGAACAACGCGCCGCCGGTGAGGATGGGGAGATTGATGAAGAGGCTGCCCAGAGCGACGCTGACCCCGATTCCCGCCAGATGCCCGACCTGATAAAGCTGAGCGCCGCGCAGGTAAAGCGGCCCCACCGTCTCCGGCCCCACTTCGTCAGCGATCCAGGCGGCCCTGGCCCCGCTGATGAAGGTCCAGCCCACGCCCCAGACCACCTGGGCCAGCAGCACCGCGGCGAAGGTGGGAATCGATCCCTCCAGGAGGAAGCCCAGTCCGGTCATAAAGATGCCGATGATGACCGACAGGCGGCGGCTGTACACGTCGGCGACCACTCCGGTGGGGATCTCGAAAATGAAGACGGAGGCCTCCAGGGTGGTCCCCACCAGCACAAGCTGCAAGGGATTCAGTCCCACGGTGGCGGCCTGGTAGACCATATTGACGGTGAAGATCAAGGCGTTGAGGAAACCATGCCCGGCGGCCATGATGAAGTAGACGGTTTTGGGGTCGAGTTTTTTCAATGAGAGGGCCTTGTTGGATTGGGTTTCTTAATGACGGTTGTCCCGTAGGGGCGCAGCATTGCTGCGCCCCTACGGGGCCTGTGGGAGGGCGGAAACAAGCCCCGCGCCCTCATGCAGGCAGGGTGGCATGGATCAGTTGGTAGCTTTTGTAGCGGCTCTCGGCGACTTCACCGGCGCCCACCGCCGTCCGCACCGCGCAACCCGGTTCGTCCACGTGGGCGCAGTCGTTGAAGCGGCAGCCTCCGGCCTGGGCGGCGATCTCGGGGAACCAATCGGCCAGTTCGGATTGGCGCAGCCCGGCCAGGCCGAACTCCTTGATGCCGGGGGTGTCCACCACGGTGATGTCATTCTCCAGCTTGAGCAGAGAGATAGCGGTGGTGGTGTGGCGTCCCTGGCCGGTTTGGATCTTGCCCCTGCTGACCTCGCCGACCCGCAGGTTCAAGCTAGGCTGGATGGCGGTCAGCAGGGAGGACTTGCCCACCCCAGACAACCCGGCCAGCACGGTGGTGCGCTCTTGCAGCAGGTCGCGCAGGTGTTCGATGCCCGCGCCGGTCTCGGCGCTGGTGAGCATCACCCGGAGGCCCAGTTTCTGGTATGGGGCGAGAGTCTCCTGGAGTTCATTCTGCTCATCCACCAGGTCAACTTTATTGATGCAGAGCACCGCGTCTAGGTCGCTGCGGTCGGCGGCGATCAAGTAGCGATCCACCAGCTCGGGCCAGAAGTGGGGAGCCCGCCAGGAAGACACGATGAGAACCTGGTCCACGTTGGCGACCACCACCTGGCGGAGGTGGGTGTAGAACACGTCGGGGCGAGTCAACATGCTGCGGCGAGGCAGCGCGGCCTCCACCACCCCGCGCCCCGGCCCGTTGGGGTTGACGATCACCCGGTCGCCCACCGCGACCACGTTGGTGAAGCCGGTCTCCTGGGTCCTGAGCGCTCCCCGCAGGCTGCACAGCAGGGTCTCGCCTTCCAGATCGACCCAGCAGCTCCCCGCGCCCACCTCGACCACCAGCCCATTCTGGCCTTCGGGCAGATTGGCGAGGGCTTCGGGGTCGCCGCTCTCTACGGTTGGTTCTTGATAGACCATAGCTTCGGTGGCCTTGCGGCGTTCGACTTCGCCGCGGGGCATCACCCGCTCGCGGGTTTGATGTTCCATGTCATCCCCCTGCATGGCAACCCAATTCTTGCGGCGGGGCTGTTTGGTCTTGGTGCGATTTTGTTTCGTTTTCTTGCTCGCTTTCCGCAGCCGTTGGGTGCGGATGTGCTTTTTCATTGCTTGGTTATAATCGGTACTCATGGCTAGATCCTCAAAACAGGCGCTTCTTAAACGCAAGGGCCACGGGAGGTTGGGAACCCGCGGCACTTAAAGCAGAACGGCCACAGGTGTGCTCACCCGCGGCCGCCGGATATTCAAATGGTTGTTTAAAACAAGACGACCACGGCGCTGAAGCTGCCCGTGGCCGGATAGGGACGCAGTCGCGTTAGCCTATACGGGTACCGGACGCACTTCAGCTACAGATATTGCGCTGACGACAAGGGCTTGAAGTTTATTTGACATAAGAGTGCGTCTCCTTTCGTAGAATTGGGTTCAACGGGAGGAGTTTATCATGGAATGGGGGGAGGGTCAAGGAGGAAAGTTGGCAGGTTGGCAAGTGGCAGGTTGGCAAGTTTGCAGGTGGCAAGTTTGCAAGTGGCGGGTTGAAAGTGGGTGGGTTGTGAGTTGCGGGTTGAAGGTTTTTATTGAGGGGGAGGGCGGCGGGCAAAGCTGCTCATGGGTGATCTTGGGTTCGATCCATTTGTGAACCTTAAAGATTTCAGAAAAACCGACCGTTTTGGCCGTTATAATACTCTGTATTAATACAATACCTTCGCCAAAAAATGATTAGATAAAGGGGCTTTAGTAGAATAGAGTGGTCGACAAAAACTACTCAAAAACTACCAAAACCCCATGAATATTTTAGCACTTTTACAATGCATACAGCCTGATCTTTCGAAAACCAATCTGCGGCGTATGAGCCGGATCACCCAAGCGATGTTGAGCATGACGGGTCGGGTGACAATGCTAGGTCTCTCCCGCTGGGCAGGCAAGGGTGGCAGCTACCGGACCGTGCAGCGGTTCTTCAACGCAGCAATCCCTTGGCCGCAAGTCTTTGGTAAGTTCTTTGAGCAACACTTGTACCGACCCGGAGGCGAATACTTTCTGGTTGGAGATGAAAGCGTTGTCACCAAGTCTGGAAAAGAGACCCACGGCCTGGACTATTTTTTCTCGGGACTGATGAACAGAGTAGTAAAGGGCATTGCGGTCTTTTCCCTGTCAGTGGTTTGTGTGGAAGAGCGGCGTTCCTATCAACTGCAGGTAAAGCAGATAGTGCGCACCGCAGCCGAGAAAGCGGCGGCCAAAGCCCGCAAGAAAAAGAAACCGGCCAAAAAGGACCCGAAGAAACCAAAGAAAAAGCCTGGTCGTCCAAAAGGCAGCAAGAACCGGGACAAAACCCGGGTTGACCTGACCCCAGAGCTGCTGCGCATCCAAACAATGGTCAAAAACCAGCTCGCAATGCTGAAAAATCTGCTCCCGATCCGTTATCTAGCGCTGGATGGACACTTCGGCAACAACAATGCCTTGCAGATGGTTTTGCAGTGTGGCTTGCACCTCATCTCCAAACTGCGCCACGATGCCGCCCTGTACTTCACCTTTGACGGCCAGCAAAAACGCACAGGCCCTCGCAGAAAGTATGGCAAGAAAATCGACTATCGTAACATCCCGAAAAAATATCTCCTCGAGACAAGTATTGAAAATCACATCGAAACCCGTATTTATCAAGCCCAGATGCTCCATCGCAAGTTTGCCCAACCACTCAATGTGGTCATCATCACCAAGACCAATCTCCAGACCGGCGCCTTTGCGAGTGTCAATCTGTTTTCAAACGACTTGGAACTCTCTCATCAGAAAATTATCGACTTTTACAGTTTGAGATTTCAAATCGAGTTCAATTTCAGAGATGCCAAACAGCATTGGGGTCTGGAAGACTTCATGAATATTCATGAGGTCCCCCTGACCAATGCCATCAATCTTTCCCTGTTCATGGTCAATCTCTCTCACGCGCTGTTGCGTGAGTTTCGACAAACTAATCCAGACAGCGGTGTCCTTGACTTGAAAGCCTACTTCCGGGCCGCTAAATATTTCGAGGAAACAATAAAATTGCTTCCCCAAAAACCTGAACCTATTTTATTGGAGCAGATTTTTACCAGGATTGCCTCTTTGGGCTGTATTCATCATGTTAATGTGCATATTTCGTCGCCGTAATTGGCGAAGGTGTTGTTAATAGAAAAACAATTTCCACAAAATCTATTACGAAGGAGTTAAGAATGAAAGCTGTAAAAGTTCAGTACACTGTGCAAGCAAGCTACGCCGAAACCAACCAAAAGAACATTCAAAAAGTGATGGCCGACCTGCAAGCCTTGAATAACCCGGGCATCCGCTACAGCGCCTTCATGCTGGAAGATGGCAAAACTTTCGTCCACTTTGCGATGTATCCCGATGAGGAAACCGCCGCCATCGTCCCCGATCTGGAATCGTTCCAGTCTTTTCGGCAGCAGCTCAAGGACAGCCAACCCGAAGCGCCCCCCCAAGCGGAAGACCTGACGCTGGTTGGCTCTGCATACGAGTTCTTTGGGTAGATGGACTCCGCCGCGCTGCTAGAAAAAGCTCAAAAGGGCGATATCCGCGCCTTCCATACGCTGTTCTCCGAGTTTCATCCCCAGCTAAAATCTTATCTATACCGGCTGGTGGCCAATCGAGATGATATGGAAGATCTAGCCCATGACGTTTTCATTCTCGCTTTTGAGAATGCGCCTAAATTCAGGGGCGAATCGAGCCTGAAGACCTGGGTATTCACCATCGCCACCAACCGTGCCCGCAAACACTTGAAAGACCAAAACCGTTGGGCGACCGACACGTTGGTCCGCACCAGGGACTTCGCCCACAGCAACCCCGATGCGATGCAGATGATCGATCATGCCAGCAGGTATGCTCCCCACCGCATTTATGAAATTCGTGAGCATATTGATTATTGCTTCACCTGTACTTCAAAAATGCTGATGATCGAACAACAACTGGCGTTGATCTTGAAAGATGTGTATAGCTTCAAGGTCAAAGAGGTGGCGGTGATCTTGGAGAAAACCCACGGGGCCGCCAAGCATTTGATCTATAATGCCCGGCAAACCATGATGCGCATATTTGACGACACCTGCGCTTTTGTCAGCAAGCAGGGCGTTTGCAACCAGTGCAGCGAATTGAACGGACGCTTCAATCCCGAACAAGACCGCCGTGTAGAAGAGATGAAGATCAAGATGGTGCGGGATCGGGAGAAATATGACCGGCCTGAGCTTTACAAACTGAGAACCGAGTTGGCCCGGGGCATTGATCCGCTGCACGCCGCCGGCGCTGATCTGCATGAAGTCTTCTTGCGCATCAATCAACAGGTCAACGCTATTCCATAGATAGACGCATGAATCGGCGTCATGGACGGAGCGAAAGACCGGTTAGCAGATTGTTGGCCGGGTTGCGGATTGCAGGTTGCAGTTGTGAGTGGGCAGGTAAGCAGTATACAAAGAAACAGGGAAATCGGGGAATTTATGAAATAGTAAATAGGGGAACTGAGATTGGGTTTTGGTTGTGGGCTGGGTTGGAGTGGTCTATAATCTGGTCAGCGACACAATTTTGGTTGAGGAGAATAACAATGTTGAAATCAGGTTTAATCATAGGGGCTGTGGCTTTTCTCAGCGCCGCGGGCGCGGCCGCCATTGTAAGCCCGTTGTGTGCGGTCTGCGTGGGGGTGCTGTTGGGGCTGCCCGCGGGCTACCTGGCAGGCGTATTTGACAAACCCATGGATTCTGGGGAGGCGCTCAAGTTTGGGGCGGGGGCGGGGGCCATCGCCGGGGTGGGAGGCGTCATAGGCCAGTTGGTGGCCGCAGTGATCAATGCTTTGGTCATCGGGTCTACCTTCCTGGCCGATTTCTATGAACAGGTAGGATTGCCGCCTACGGATACATCATCGGTTTGGATGGTGCAGTTAACCTTGGCCTGCATCGTTGGTTTATTGAACCTGGCGCTGATGGCCGGGCTGGGCGCAGGGGGCGGGGCTATCTGGTTCCAAACCACCGGACAGAAACAACTGAACGAGTATTAGTGTAGACCGCTTGAAAGGTCGCTCACTGGATAAGAGAATCGGCCTGGCATGCTTATCGCTGCCAGGCCGATAGGTTTATTTTGGGTGGATTGTATCAAGTCCCCGGAGATAAATGAGGGGCTGCCTCCTGGTTAGAGTCTTTTCAGCAGGTCAGCTTTCTTGGCCTGGAACTCTTCCTCGCTGAGGACGCCTTGCTGGCGCAGTTTGTCCAACTGGGCGATCATGGCGGGGATGTCGGCCGGGGGCTGGACCTCAACCACCCCGCCGGCGTGTTCCATTTCGAGCTTCTCTTTGGCGTTGAGCATGGCGGTCTTGAAGCGGATGGGCCGCCAGATTCGGCGGAACACATTGACGCCCAGCTCGCTGGCGGTGAGGATCTCGATGTCGCCATAGCCCAGCATCCGTCCCAAGAAAGATTGATGCATTTTCACGTCGTTGACCTTCTCCAGGGAGGAGTCGATGACGTTCTTGTTGAAGAGGCCGGAAAGCTGGATCACTCGGCGGTTGGTGACCACGTATTTGTGGTTCAACCAGATGAAGAGGTCTCTGGCCAGGCTGAGCAGGGGGATGATCAGAATAAAATAGCCCAGGATCATCAAGACGTTGGGCACCCACAGTATCCATATCATGGTGACAAAGACAAAGACGACGAGGGCCATGACGCTCTCGGTCAATATCTCTTGGAGCAGGATCAGCCAGTGTTGGCGGGTCTCCAATAGGATGATTTCGTTATCACCCAGCAGGTTGTTCAGGTATTTGTCGCTCATGGGGGGTCTCCTCAATTCAGGGGAATGGCCGGTCAATTAGATGCGCGCTTGCGCAACTATATTATACGGTGATTTTGGCGAAAGGGGGTTCGATTTTCGGAGGACGCTCAGGCGGTGAAGAGATCGCCGGATAAATACTTGAGGCCCGTATCCACGGCCACGGTGACCACCGTATGCCCCGGCCCGAGTTCCTGGGCCAGTTGAAGCGCGCCAACCACATTCATACCGCTGGAGGTCCCGGTGAAAATACCCTCTTCCCGCGCCAGGCGGCGGGCCATTTGGCGGGATTTGGCTTCGTCTATGCCGCGGGCTTCATCATAGAGCGACGCATCCAGCAGCGGGGGGACAAAACCGATGCCGATCCCCTCGACGTGATGCGTTCCCGCAACCCCGGTCGAGATGACGGCGGAGGTTGCCGGTTCCAGGGCCACGATGCGGGTGGGTTGTCCCGCTTCCCGCAGCGCCTCGGCCACGCCCAACAGCATGTGGCCTGTGCCTACGCTGCCGCAGAAAGCGTGAATGGCGGGCTTCACTTGTTCCAGCAGCTCTTGGCCTAATACTCGGTAGCCTATTATGGCGTCTTCATTGTTCAACTGGTCGGTGAAATACGTGTCGCCTGCCTGGGCGAGTTTCTCGGCCTCGGCGATCATGCGCGGGATCAGGTCCGGGGTGACCTTTCCATCCACGCTGGGTATGATGACCAAATCGGCGCCGAAGGCGCGCATGGTGTCCAACTTCGCCTGGGCGAAGGCGTCCGAGGAGACCACCTGAAAACGGTAGCCATTGACCGCGCAGACGAAGGCCAGCGAGGAGCCGGTGCTGCCGCCCGTATATTCGACCACCGTCATGCCGGGGCGCAGGTCGCCGCGGGCCTCCGGCTCTTCGATCATGGACCGGGCCATGCGGTCTTTGTAGGAGCCGGTGGGGTTGAAGTATTCCAGCTTGACATATACGTCGGCGCTGCCGGGCGGGACGACGTGCTGAAGTTTCACCACCGGCGTGTTGCCGATGGCGTCTAGGGTAGAGGAAACGGGTGGACGTACTGTGAGAGTCATGTGCGCCTCCAGAGGATAGGTGGGGAGGTTGAAGGTTGGCAGGTTGGAAGGTTAGAAGAATTCAGTTGCAGAATATCTATTCGCTGTCGGGTGTTTCTAGAAACCGCACGTCCTCTAAATCTACGTCTCTCCCCCCGATTATGATGTGCCGGACATCATGCTTTTGTAACGACGAGAACACGTCCTGCAATCGGTTGAGCATCCTTTTGCTCCACGATTTGGGGGTTGTTTTCCAGGATCAGGTCGGTGAAGGCGCACAGCAGGTCCATGCGCTCTTCCAGGGTCAGCGACTGGAACCAGCGCGCTTTGGCTTCGGGGGTTTCTTCCTGGCGGTCGTGGGAGATGGTTATTTCCATGTCAGTCTCGTGGTGAATAGTTCTCCCTTATTGTACCTGGAAATCGCAACGGAGGGTGAAAGGTTTGCAGGTTGGAAGGTTGAAGGTGGCGGAGGTAAACGTTCTCATCCCGCTTCATAGATCACCTGAAGTTCGTCCAGGATGCGCTCACGGATATAGGGGCTGAGGGCAGGCTTGGTCAGCAGGTCTACCTTTCTACCCAGCGCCTCGGAGAGTTCGCGCTCCAGCCGCACGAGGGCCAACAGGCTTTTCCGGCTGGCGAACTCCACTAACAGGTCTATGTCGCTCTCTTCATCCGCTTCTCCCCTGGCAGCCGAGCCGAAGACGCCAATCCTCGCCACGTCGTTCTGGCGGCAGATTTCGATCAATTTTTCGGTGTCAAATGGGTATGCGACCATGAGATTCTCCTGTCCCTATTGTACACGGAAATTGGAGGGGTGGCGACTGAAGTCGCCCGGACATTTACGAAGTCCGCCCTGCGGCGGATTGGGGAGTAACTATAAATAATATCCTTTTATATCCAACTTTTTGTAAACTTTGAATAGTTATATTCATCAATCAGTTTAACAAGTGTTTTATCAATCTTGCGTGTATCAACACAATGGTTGAGTTCCTCCGCAACATGTTTCGTTTTTATGAAAAACTTCAAATATTTCTCTTTTGGCTTGAAATCATAGTTGCAACCATATGCACGTGCAATTTTATTATCCCATAATGGGAAAAAGCCAGGTGCAAGTAAATGTAGTGCCTTTGACACTCCTACTGGACTTTTCGTACCAGCTTTCTTTCCTTCACTAATCTGAAGAGCTATTAGGAATTGATGAAACAGATGATTTATCCATTGTTCATCAGCAAGCGAGTGACTCAATATGTCCTTTTCACGGTATCTATCGAGCAAATTTTGATTCTTTGACAAACATTCTTCAAGTTTTTCAAAGTCAAATAGTCCGTATCGATAAAAAGCACTGTTCCAAGTAAGCAATAATACGCCAAGACTATCTGCCATATCATAAGGTTTTCCCCAGAAATGCTCTATCAAATAGGTCGCAATCCTGTACATGGCGTCTCGTTTTTCATACCGTTGAAATGCAGTAAAACCTTCAATGAACTCTGCAGAAGATGGGATTTCCATAAAACACCTCATTAATTCTGTTGCATTATTTGGATTTACGGAACTAAGTTAGAGCCATTGCTCAAGATAAATTACTTCCCTCAAGACTCTTATTGAAAATTTTGCCATTTCTTCCAACTCTGATTCATAATATTCAGGTTTTTCTAACAAATTTTCATCCTCACGCGGGTCATTGACATGAACCCATTTATTTCGATACTTCCTAAGTTTGTGAAGATCGGAGTTGAGTTCTTCAGAAAGGGGTGATTCTTCAATAAGATCGTAAAAATTCCTCCTCCTTACATTATGAACATCCGAATATTCAAAACGAAGATGAGATTCTATTGCTGCCTGCGAAACTAATATTGCGGCCAAATTCGCCCCGGAGCAAAAGGCAATGTCTGCGTCTTTTATTAGAAAGGTAGACCATTCTGATAGGATTACCCCACCAACTAACAATTCTTCATCCAGTTTATTTATATAAGCCCATTTCTGTTCTTGAGTCAGCATGACTATTTAGCTCAATTTGTGTATAAGATTAACAATGGCCTCGATAGCAAAAACTATCATAATGGTAATACATATCTGGACCTATTATGATTGAATAACCACTCTGTTCAAAATTCACTGCACAGAGTTTGTCTCCAACATGTATTTGGTAATCAAATATATACCCATGTTTTCCGGTTGCGACTACTAATTGACCTATCTCTTGGTCATTTACTGTAAAGAATGTATATGCGGATGATGAAAACCAAACTTTATCTGTCTCATAAATGGATACACCACAACCATCGGGGTTCTCTTCTGGCCGAATTCTTTGATAGCGATAGTGGTAAGTTTGTAGCCAATCTTCATCAAATGATGCAAGACCATCAGAAAAAGTGACTTGAACGAAAACATCTGTTCCTATGGAAGCGGTTTGGTGATCACGGAACGGCCCTGTACCCTCAACAGAGCTAAAGGCTGTTTCAGGAGAGGCTGTATATTCTAGGGGAATATTCGTTTCAGTAAATACCCCAACAAGTGGTGTGCGAGTTATTTGGGGATTATAAGTTGGGTAAGGTGTAAACTTGCCATTAGTATCAGTATTAGATAGGTTTAGCCATGTTGAAATATCTGTATAAATGGAACGTCCATTGATCTGTTGATAAATATTGTCCCCGAAAAGGACAGTAACAAATATAAATATTAAACCAGTGATTTCAAAAAATCTTCTCCGGCTTCCTTTTTCGTTTTCCATACGTTGACCTCCTGTAAGCTCAACAAATAATAAACCTCTAATGTTTATTATACACGAAATCATAAAAAGTCCCAATATAACCAAGATACATACGATTAGTGTACTGTTGAATGTTCTGTGGAATGGACAGAAACTGATATATGACACCACCTCATTGCAATGAAAATAGAAGTGAACGTTCCATAAGCAGCTTACAGATAATCATGAAATTGTGCCATCTACCTTACCTTTACCTCACCCCTCCCTCAACTTCGCCACCGTCACCCCCTCCCCTCCCTCGCTGGGCTGGCCCGGCTCGAAGGATTTGATCTGGGCGTGGCCGCTCAACGCCTCCCGGACCGCCTTGCGCAGGCGGCCGGTGCCTTTACCGTGGATGATGCGGACGAAGGGCATCCCGGCCAGGTAGGCGGCGTCCAGGTAGCGTTCCAGGGCTTCCAGGGCGTCCTCCACCCGCTGGCCGCGGATATCTAGCTCTATGCTGGGGGCGGAGAGGTCTATATCTCGGAAGCTGGTTGGCGATGCGGTCGGGGTTTCTTCAACTTGCGGGCTGGCTGCCAGTTCCAGGTCGGCTAGGCGTGCCCGGACCCGTAAGACGCCAAGCTGCACCTCGGCCTCCTCCTCGCTCAGGGCGTTGACCACCCCCTCCTGTCCCAGGGTGCGCAGGATTACCTTGTCGCCCAGGCGGATCGGGCGGGTTCGCCGGGCCACCTGGGGGTCGGGGCCCCGGCGGATCACCGGCTCCTGAACCGTCTCCTCCAGTTCGCCGACTTCTTCCTCGACCGTCTTGAGCACGTCCAGCGGCTGCCGGGCCTGGGAGAGCTGGCGGCGCAGTTTGCCCAGTTCCTTGTCCAGGGCCTCGATCTGGGCGGCCGATTCCTTGCGGGCTATCTCCATAATCTCCCGGCGTTCGTCCTCGATCTTGTCCAGGCGTCCGGCCAATTCAGCGCGCAGGCTTTCGGCCTCCCGTTGGGCTTCTTCGGCGGCGGCGCGGGCGCTGCGGGCCTGGTCGCGTTGGCGGTGGATCTCGTCCAATAAATCCTCGGCCCGCAGATCGTCGGGGTCTATCTCGGTGCGGGCCGACTCCACCAACTCCTCCGGCAGGCCCAATCGCTGAGCGATGGACAGGGCGTTGGAGCGTCCCGGCAGGCCCAGGGTGAGATGGTAGGTGGGGCGCAGGGACTCCATATCGAATTCCACGCTGGCGTTGACGATGCCGGGGGTGGCGTGGGCGTAGGCTTTGAGTTCGGGGTAATGGGTGGCGACCAGGATGGTGATGCCCCGCTGGAGCAGGTGGGTGAGGATCGCCCTCGCCAGCGCAGACCCCTCCTGGGGGTCGGTGCCGGCTCCCAGTTCGTCCAGGATCACCAGGGATTTCTCGTCCGCTTCAGCCAGGATGCGGATGATGTTGGTGATGTGCCCGGAGAAGGTGGACAGGGACTGCTCGATGGACTGCTCGTCGCCGATGTCGGCGTAGATATTGTCGAAGATGCTCAACTCCGAGCCGGACTGGGCGGGGATGTGCAAACCGGACTGGGCCATCAAGGCCAGCAGGCCGACGGTCTTGAGGGTGACGGTCTTGCCGCCGGTGTTGGGGCCGGTGATGAGCAGGGCGTAGGTCTGGGGGTAGAATTCCACGTCAATGGGGACCACCGTCTCGGGGTCCAGCAGGGGGTGGCGGGCGTGGAAAATTTTGATGGTGACGCCGGGATGGGGGGACTTTGGGCGGGGGTGAAAATCATGCAAGACCGGCTCGGAGGCCCGGATAGCCAGAGCGTACTTGGCCTTGGCGAAGGCCAGGTCCAACTCGGCCAGGACCTCAACCGCGGCGATGATCAGGGGGGCTTGCTCGCCGACCAGGTCGGAGAGTTCGGCCAGGATGCGGCGTTCCTCGTCGCGCTCGGCCAATTGCAGCTCGCGGTACTTGTTGTTGAGTTCGACCACCGCCAGCGGCTCCACAAAGAGGGTGGCCCCGGAAGCGGACTGGTCGTGGACGACCGCTTTCACCCGGCCCTTGGCGTCGGCCCGCAGGGGCAGCACGTAGCGGCCGTCCCGCTGAGTGACCAGCGAATCCTGCAAATAGGGGCTGATGTCGGGGTTGTTGAGCATGCGCTGCATGCGGGTCAGCACCCGGTCGTGGGCGGCGCGCATTTCCTTGCGGATTTTGCCCAGCTTGGGGGAGGCGGTGTCGAGAATCTCGCTCCGGTCGGAGATGGCCTTGGAGATGGCGTCCACCAGGCCCAAAGGGGGCGGCAGTTGGGCGGCCAGGTCAAATAGGTTGGGGGCCTGCCGCTCCAGCTTCTCGAAGATGCGGCCCAGAGTGCGGGCCGAGATCAAGGTGGCCTTCACGTCCAGCAGTTCGGGGGGTTGGAGGACCATGCTCCGGGCCGCGGCGTCGGCCTGTTCACGTACGTCCCTGGCCCCGCCAACCGACATATCGTTGTGGGAGTCGAGCAGCAGGCGGGCCTCGCCGGTCTCGGCCAGGAGGCGGCGGGCTTCGTCCAGATGGGTGGTGGGGCGCAGGTTGCGCGCCAACTCCCCCGAGGCGCTGAAGGCGGTGTACCCAACCAGGCGTTCCAGGATTTTGTCGTATTCCAGCGTGTGGAGAACTTTGTCGTCCATTGCGGGGGAAGTTTACCATGATTGGAGTCTTAGTGGTTGGTCAGGGTATTGCCTCCTCTGCTTCCTAGCTCCTCTGCTCCCTTGTCTCCCCGACCATTCCAGGCTATAGTATGGGGGTTATTCGGTCTAATATGAAGGAGATTATTATGGAACGGTCACGGTTGCGAATTTTGCTCACTTGTTTGGCTGCCTTGCTCATCGTCGCGCTGGCATGCGGCGAGTCGATCCCCACCCCCACGGCGAACGCCGATGCGGTCGCCACTGCGGTTGCGGCCACCTATACGGCCGCGGCCGGAGGCGGCGGCGCGGTAGCAACAACTCCGGTTGCGGTGGGAGCCACGGCGACCAACACCCTCCTGGACCCAACCCAAACGCTGACCTTGACCATTCCGGCAATGGCTACGGCCTCGGCCACGACAACGGCCACCAATTCCCCGCCGCCGGGCGGCGTCAGCCTGAACTGCGACGGGACCTACCAGAAAGTGCGCATCACCGACGGAGGCGCATCCGGCAAGACCGTCTCGGTGGACAACTGGGTTGGAGGCAATTGGGTCAACGTCTGGAACCTGGACGGCGGCGACCCCATGATCCGCCAGATATTGCCGGAGGCCGGGTATTACCAGTTCGGCGGCTGCCAGAACCTGGTCATCGTCCCCCTGCGCCACTCCAAGCCCCACGTCTACTTCGAGTTGAGCATCCACGTCTGGAACGGGGGCGGAATGACCCAGGTTTACTATCACGAGGGCGCTTACGGCGAATGGACGAAGAACGGCGACGTGATTGAATTCCTCTGGGCCAGCGCGATGGGCAGCGTCAACAACGGCCCTCTGGAAGCCTGCGAATGGACTACCTTGTATCACACCTGGGACGGCAGCGCCTTCATCCTGACCGGCTCGCAGATTGATACAGTTCCGAATTGCGTGATCACGGTACCCTAAGCCTGTCCTGCATTTGTCCTGCAATGTCCTGAGCCTGTCGAAGGAAGCCTGTCGAAGGAAGCCTGTCGAAGGAAGCTTGTCCTGAGCTTGTCGAAGGATCGAAGGAAGCCTGTCGAAGGAATGGGGAGGCCGCCATTTATTAGAATAACCTTAAAATTTTCAAATCCCCTTGCTTTTTTGGGTGAAATCGTGTATTATATGGGTGACAGCGTCTGGGTGCCCCCCTCACTCAGGCGTTGTCATTTAAATTAAGCCCCCCAATTATTTCCCCGCGATCTCAGTCAACCCATCCTTGAAGCGGTCAAGCTCTTCCAGAGTATTGTAATGAACCGCGCCCACCCGCACCATCCCCCCGCTTTCCTCAACTCCCAGTCTCTCCGTGACGGCCAAAGCATAGTAGTTGCCGTCCCAGACATAGATGCCCGCCTCCCCTAGCTGTTCGGCGACCTGGCGCGGGGCCTGGCCTTCCAGGTTGAAGGCGAAGGTGGGCACACGCTTTTCGACCTGGCGCGGGTCGGCGTTGCCGTAGAGGCGCAATCCGGGGACCGACGGCAGGAACTCCAGCATGGCCCGGCTGATCTCGTATTCGTAGGCTCGGATGGCGGCCATGGCTTGTTTGAGATGCAGGGCGCGCCCGCTGTAACGCTGGCTGTACTTCTCGGCGTAGGCTTCCCCATAAGTGACGCCCAGCCATTCCAGGTATTCCAGCGCACCCAGAATCCCGGCGATGCCTTCGTGGTTCTGGGTGCCGGTCTCGAATTTCCGGGGGGGAGATTGGGGCGCGGGGCGCAATTGGTATGCGCCCAGGCTGTCGAGTAAATCATAACGCCCATAGAGAATCCCCATGTGCGGCCCGAAGAATTTGTAGGCCGAGACGGCCAGAAAATCGCAGCCCAATTGCTGCACGTCAATCGGCCCGTGAGGGCCATACTGCACCGCGTCCACGAAGACCAGCGCGCCAGCCTCTTTCGCCATGCGGGTGATTTTTTTGACCGGGTTGAGGGTTCCCAGGGCGTTGGAGGCGTAGCCCACCGCCACCAGCTTGGGGCGGTCTTCCAGGGCGGCTTCCAGGTCCTCTATCTTGAGCGCGCCGTCCTCCACGTCGAAATCCACCTGGCGTACCTTGCAGCCCCGGGCCGCGGCGATCTGCATCCAGGGGGAGATGTTGGCGTCGTGGTCCAGACGGGTGACGACCAGGGTGTCGCCCTTCTCCAGGGTGTCGGCGATGGAGCGGCTGAGGTTGTAGGTCAGGGTGGTCATGTTGGGGCCGAAGACGATCTCCTCCGGGCGAGCCGCGTTGAGGAAGTCGGCCGCCGCGGCGCGGGCCTCAGCCAGGATTGCGTCGGAGGCCTGGGCGGTGGGGAAAGCGCCGCCCAGGTTGGCGTTATGTTCGGTCAGATAGGCGGTCATGCGGTCGAGGGTCGCCTGGGCGACCTGGGTCCCTCCGGGCGCATCGAAGAAAATATCGCCAGTCTGCTGAAGGGCGGGGAACTGCTTTCGGATGGTGGAGAGGTCGAGGGGCATATTGACTCCGGGGGGTAGGAGATGGGTGGAAGTTATGAAGTCATAAGGGCCGGCAGGAGATTTTGAGAGAGTTGACCCAAGCCAAATAATACCCTGAAACACATAGATAGGAAAGTGTTGGCCTGGTCTGAAGTCCCAACAGAACTGTAAGGGTTTATTTCCAACATTTCACCACAGAGACACAGAGATCGCCGCTTCGCTTAGAGAGAAAAACTTATAGATATGATAAAAATCTACGATTCTCCCTAAGCGCAGCGACTTTCTCTGTGTCTCTGTGGTAATATAAACACCCCCAAGCACTGGCATTTTTGGCCCTCTCGTTGTATACTTTTCAATATCATATTATAAAGGTCTGAACACATGAAAATATCCGTATCGCAAGATAAGCTCGCCCATGGCCTGAGCATTGTCTCCCGGGCGGTTTCCCCACGCAGTACGCTGCCGGTGCTGGGAAACATTCTGATGGCAACCGATAATGGCCGCCTGCGCCTTTCGGCCACCAACCTGGAACTGGGCGTCACCTGTTGGATCGGGGTGAAGATCGAAGAGGAGGGTTCTACCACCGTGCCGGCGCGCACCTTCGTTGACCTGGTCAGCACCCTGCCCAGCGACCGGGTGGATATGGAACTCACCACCAAAACCCAATCGCTGAACGTGCGCTGCGGTAACTCCGACACGGATATAAAGTGCATAGACTCACAGGAATTCCCCCCCATGCCGACGCCCGACCTGGACGGCGGAGTGAAGTTCAACGTTGCCGATTTGAAAGAGATGATCCACCAGGTGGTTTTTGCCGCCTCCACCGACGATGCCCGGCCGATCCTGACCGGGGTGCTGATGACGATAGAAGATAACCACGTCATCCTGGCCGCCGCCGACGGATTCCGCCTTTCGGTGCGCAATGCGGAACTTTCCTCCAGTGTGGAGCAACCCATCAGCGCCGTTATCCCCGGCCGCGCCTTGAGCGAACTGAGCCGCATCGCCAGCGACGGCGAAGAAGAAGTGACCATGGTCCTGCCGCCGGGACGCGGCCAGGCCATCTTCCGCATGAAGGACGTGGAATTGGTCTCCCAATTGATCGAGGGCGCTTTCCCCGAATACCAACAGATCATCCCTCCCAGCCACAACACCCGCACAGTGCTATCCACTTCCGCTTTGCTAAAAGCCTGCCAGCAAGCTGAGATCTTCGCCCGGGAGAGTTCGCACATCGCCCGGGTCAGCATTACGCCTGGCGAAGGGGGCGATCTGCAATCCGGCATAGTGCAGATTTCGGCCCAATCGGAGGAGACTGGCTCCAACGAGACCGTGGTGGATGCCAGCGTCGACGGCCCCCCGATCCTGATCGCTTTCAACGTCCGATTCCTGCGCGAGGCCCTGGACGTCATTCAGACCCCCAACGTTGCGCTGGAGACCTCCGCTGCGGCCAGCCCTGGCGTGCTGCGCCCGGTGGGAGATGACGATTTCCTGCACGTCATTATGCCAATGCACCTGGGTAGTTAACATATATCTACAACTAAACACGAAACTATTTCAGGGTTTGTCTTGGCGGTAAATCGTTGGGACAAACCTCTTTTTATAACTACATTTCTACAGGAAAACCTTCCGGTACTGTAGTATGACTTTCCCAGCGGCTTCTGAAGCCCCCCTCTTCCGAATCTATCTCGCCTTAGCTCAATATCCCATCTTGCGGATTCGCATCCGCCAGCGCATGCGGCAGGAACTCCACTCGCGGGGCATCCTCTCTACCCAGGAGTTTGAAGCCCGGGTGCGCAATTCGGCCCTGCTCTCCCAGGAACGGGAGGGGATCCAAGACCCCTTTGGACAGGAGACCGTCGACATGTGGGAGACCCGGCTAGCCCGGACTCGCAGCCATCTGATTGATTATTACTTCGCCAACAACCTGTCTTTTGAGCTTTTTGAACAGATCGTGAGCGAGACGCTGGCCGAAGAAGGCCAGGAATCAGAGCCTATGCTGGTCTCGTTCAACCCCGAATTGGCCCCTCATAACATCCTCTTCGACCAGGCCAGCGGCATCTTGAACATGCCGCCGGAGGAACGGGCCCGCCACGAGGCCCGATTGCGAGAGATCAAGGTGGTTCTGATCCGCAATATGATCAGCGACCAACTGGCCTACGTGGACATTGCCAAACAGTGGTTGACCCTTGACGATTTGCAGGAAATTCGGATGCGCAAGATCGGCCACGGCAAAATTGGCGGGAAGTCGGCGGGGATGCTCCTGGCCCGCCGCATCTTGCAAGGCTCCGCCCAGGAGGAGATCAGCGCCCACGTCAGCGTCCCTGAATCCTATTATCTGGGCGCCGACGTCATGTACGCCTTCATGGCCTTGAACGGGCTGATGCACTGGGGCGACCAGAAGTACAAATCCCCCGAACAGATCCACGCCGAATATCCCCAGATCGTGGAAGAATATCTGGCCGGGAATTTCCCCACCGATATAGTCGGACAGCTTCAGACTCTGCTGGATGAGGTGGGCGACAAACCCATCATCGTGCGTTCGTCCAGCTTGCTGGAGGATAACTTCGGCACCTCTTTTGCGGGGAAATACGATAGCTATTTTTGCCCCAACCAGGGCGCCCGGGAAGAGAACCTGCAGGCCCTGGTGGAGGCCGTCATCCGGGTCTATGCCAGCACCCTCAACCCCAACGCGTTGACCTATCGTCTGAGCAAAGGCCTTCAAGATTACGACGAACGCATGGCTATCCTCATCCAGGTGGTGCAGGGCGAGCGTTTTGGGAAATACTTCCTCCCCCATGCTGCCGGAGTGGCTTTTGGGCGCAACCTCTACCGGTGGACGTCCAAGATACGCCGGGAGGACGGGTTCCTGCGCCTGGTGTGGGGGTTGGGGACCCGAGCCGTGGACCGGGTGGGCCAAGACTATCCCCGTTTGGTGGCTCTCAGCCATCCCAGCCTGCGTCCGGAGGCCTCTCCCCAACAGATACAAGGATACTCTCAGCAATACGTGGATCTGATCGACCTGGAGGAGAACACCTTCAAGACCTTGCCGGTGAGGGAGGTCATCAACCATCGCTATCCCAGCTTGCGCTACGTGGCCGAAGTTTATCAGGATGGATTCCTGGCCCCTCTGCGCACCAGCCTCTTCGACGGGAGCGCAGACCAATTGGTGTTGACCTTCAGCGAACTGCTCCAGCGGACCCCTTTTGCAGACCATATGCGCCGCATGCTCAGCATCCTGGAAAAGCATTATAATTCGCCCGTAGATATGGAATTCACCGTCCAGGTTTCCGACGGGCAGGCCGCCGAATCGGAGGTGGAGATCGCCATCTTGCAGTGCCGCCCCCAGAGCCACCTGCAGGACAGCCGGGTCGAGATTCCCCCGGGCATCCCCGCCGAGGACCTCATTTTCTCCACCCGGCGGATCGTCCCCCATGGGCAGGTGGAGGGCATCCGTTACGTGGGCTTCGTCTCCCCGGAAGGCTACTACGCCCTGCCCACCCCCGCCGACCGCTCCCGGTTGAGCCGCCTGATAAACCGTTTGAACATCGCTCTGGCCGAGGAGACCTTCATCCTGGTCGGCCCGGGGCGCTGGGGAACCACCAACCCCGACCTGGGCGTGGGCATCGGCTACGCCGACATCTACAACGCCCGGGCCCTGGTGGAGGTGTCCGGCCAGGGAGTTGGCCCCGCGCCGGAACCTTCTTTTGGCACCCACTTTTTCCAGGACTTGATCGAGGCCAAGATCTATCCCCTGGCGGTCTACCTGGATGATGAGGACGCGGTCTTCAATCGAGATTTTTTCTACCAATCGCCCAACCATTTGCTGGAGTTGATGCCGGAAGAGACCGATATGGCCGATAGTTTGCGGTTGATCGAAGTGGACGCTTTCCGCCCTGGGCTTACCCTGACGTTGGCAATGGACGACGTAGAAGGGCGCGCAGTGGCATATCTAAGCAACAGCGCAGA
>CBDUUP010000010.1:0-31538 GCA_965370435.1 uncultured Anaerolineales bacterium
TACCTGGCCAGATTAAAACTTGGTGAGTGTCACTAGGCCACCAAGAAAATAGAAGCGCCGGCGATTACTTGCGCCCCCTCAACTACACCCCTCCGCAATCCACCGGCTGGAAAGACTGGAACAGGATTTCGAATATCGGCGACCAGTCAGGCCACTTTGCTTCAGGGGCTTGCGCAGCCAATTCATAGATCACGTCCTCCGCGAGCATATCCCCCAGCAGAGTCTCAGGCCGCACGACCACCAGGATCATATATTTCTGCCCATCCACCACGAACTCCCCCCGGACCGCCGGAAGAGAATCGCCCAAAAAGTCTTGCACCCTGGTTGGCGTGAGCGTGAGGTCAACACTCTCTCCGGCGAGACTTTCGCTCAGGGCATACGCCAGTTCCTCCAGCGTCGCTCCCTGCTCGTCATCCTCTCGCCGCCGGGCCTGGATGGAAACCTGCACGCCCTCCTCTTCTTCCGCCTCAAGGAAAACAAACCAACCGCTCCCCTCCAAACTCAATTCGAGCGGAACGCTCACCCTGAAAGCGCAGGCATCATACTCCGGCAGCCCCTCCAGCGGGGTATAGGTGGGGTCATACACCATAGTGGGCAACGGCGTACCCGCCGGGGAACAGGACGCCAGAAAGAGGACCAGCAGCAGGATTGCATATCTTTTCTTCATTGAACTTCGCCGCCCAACATGAATAACACCATCACGCTGCCCAATAAAAGATAGCTGGCCGAATTCGCTGCCAGAGACCCCAGCCATAGTTGCTTTCCGGCCAATTTATTCTCTTTCCGCAAAGCATTGATCCCCATCAAAACCAATCCTTCGATCCCCGTGGAGAGAACCCAGGCGATCCCCAGGCCAACCAACATCCCCAGCAAGCTTTCGTTGACCAAGAAGAGCGACGGAAGAGCTAACCCGATGAGGGCGGTGACCACGTTCATCAAGAACGCGTCCAGCAAGGCCACCCAGAACGACTTCCACTTGAGCGCTCGGAGCAGGACCGCCTCCACCAGCACGACGCCGGGAAAAAGGATAACCCCGATGATCCCCCCAATCATAACAAGCATCGGCCAAATCGCCAGGTCGAACAGCGCAAGAGATAAAGACATCGGCAACCATCCTTTGGAATAAGTATCCCTAGTAGTATAGCAAAGAAAAAGACAACCAACAGGGGCATTTGTGCCTCAGTCTGGAGGGCAAATGTTGACGCCTAAACCTCCCGCAGGTTTTCTCTCCAAACGACTATCCTAGAAACCCTGGATTTCTCTTTCCCCATACCTGTTTCAGGCCAAACCTGCGGGAGGTTGCGGGGTTTATTACTTTTCTGGGGGGAGCGTCCATAATCTCTTTTAGTCGGCGAAGGCCGACTTCGTAGTTGTTGGTGCGACTTCAGTCGCTGTGTCACCCCAACTGAAAGGCCTCTCTTGCAACTCGACCACTTGAAGATTGCGTATCTCCTTGACCCCTTTTAATGACCACCTTCGTTTTGTACGAGCTAATTATTTATCCTTTATAGTATTATTTAATGATTATTAGTAATAGTAGTAGGGCCTGTGGAAAGTGGGGATAAGAACAAACAGAAGTGACTCTTAGGTAGATATGGGAGGCCCTTAGAAACCATAGCGTCCATGTGGTGGTTTTCGGCCCGCACGTTATCCCCAGGTGAGTTGCGGATACTTTGTTGAGAAAAAAAACCCTTTTCCCCCAAAAACAGCCTTTGCAGATATGTGGCGGGTCGTACATGCCACCCCCCATATGTGGGGGTACGCCTTTTGCAACCCTGTGGAGAAATAGGAGGTTTTCTCCCCAGTTCACACCCTTTATCCACAGTTTTTGGCAGGTTATCCACAAAACAGGGGTTCTATGAAAGAAATGCTGGAATCCTCTCTCCCCCCATATATGGGGGCTGGATTGACGGAAAAAGGCTTGACAAAGCGATGCTGTTAGGCTACAATCTAAGTTAGATATACGTCTAACGTATATGGTTATCTAACTAAAGAGGAGCCATCCCCATGAAATACCGCAATCTAGGCCGCACCGGAGTCAAGGTCAGCGAACTTTGCCTGGGGACCATGAACTTCGGCTACCGCACCAGCGAGGCCGACACCCAGAAGATCGTTGACCGGGCCATCGAAGCGGGGATCAATTTCATAGACACCGCCAACTTCTACGGCCAGCCCCTCAACGACGGTACTGGTCAGGGGACCACCGAGAAGATCCTGGGCAAGGTCCTGAAAGGCAAGCGCGGCCGCATCGTGCTGGCGACCAAGGGATTCGCCCTCATGGACGCCAGCGATCCCAACGCCCGGGGCAACAGCCGCCGCCATCTCATCCAGGCCTGCGAAGACTCCCTCCGCCGTCTGGATACCGACCACGTTGACCTCTACCAGCTCCACCGCCCCCATCCAGACGTTCCCATTGACGAAACCCTGCGCGCCCTCGACGATCTGGTCCGCTCCGGCAAGGTGCGCTATATCGGCACCAGCCGATTCGACGCCTGGCGGATCATGGAGGGCTTGTCGGTTTCCAAAGAATTGGGCCTCAACCGCTTCGTCACCGAGCAGCCCAAGTATAACCTCATCAACCGGGGCATCGAGCGGGAAGTGGTCCCTATGGCCCTGTCTCACCAGATCGCCCTGCTCCCCTACTCCCCCCTGGCGGGCGGCATCCTGACCGGCAAATACCGCCGCGGGGAAGACTACCCCGAAGGCTCCCGCTTTGTGGACGAGGCCTGGGGAGACTGGGCCACCGGCTTCATGCACGACCAGGTCTACGAGGTCCTCGACCTGCTGGCGGAGATGGCCCAAGAGAAGGGCTGCACCGTGAGCCAACTCTCCCTGGCCTGGGCGCTGCATCAGCCCGGCGTCACCAGCCCCATCATCGGCCCCCGCACCCTGGAGCACCTGGAAGACAACCTCGGCGCGGTCGAAGTCGAGATCACCGATGAAGACCGCCAACGTCTTGACGCTGTCGCCCCGACGCCTGAGTGAGAGGTAAGAAGATAGGATAAAGATTATGAAAGTCGAAACATACGAAGTGTTCAACCCCGAAGCAAAAGTCGAGATCAATCCTGTACAGAGCATCAAGATGGCCTTTTTCAGGACCGATCAGAACCTCCGGCACATCGGAGAGATCAAACCCGAGATAATGGATGATTACCTCGCCGCCTTGAAGAAGCGGCTGGCCGAGGAGCTTGCCGACTTCACCATAGATGTCTCCGCCTTTGACCTGGACGAAATGACCGGCGACCTGAGGGCTTTGAAAGATCAGCCCGACCTGGTCGAACTAGTCCTGCGCTATGTGAGCGTACAACTCGACCTGCCCGGCGATTACCAGCCCGGGCCGGAGAAGATCGAAGTCACCAGCCTGACTCGATTCAAGTCTTTCACCCGGCTGTCCTATCACCGGATCAAGGCCTGCGCCGACGTGCTGGGCGACGAGCAGGGCATCCAATTATGGAAGGCCGCTATACTCCGTCGGGTGGAAGAAGAACGGGTCAAAGTCGTCAAGGACAAACAAGAGAGACTCGAAAAGGGCGAAGAGGAACAGCCTTTGACCGAAGTCAGGGAGGGGGCCATAAACAATTGGACCAGGATCGGCCTGGCCGATTTCACCGCCGCGTTTTTAGACGACCACAAAGTATTGTACCGCTTTGACCGCTGCCTGGTCCCGGAGTCCCTCAAGGATTTTGAGGATCCCGACTTCGCCTATCTTTGCTCCTGCTTCTATGGGGACTCCCAGGGCTACAACCAGGAAAAGACCATCCACATGCGAAGGACCCAGACCCTCCATCACGGCGCTTTTTGCGACGAGTTTTACTGGGACTCCCGCGTCTATGATAACCCCGAGCAGCCCTCCCTGGAGTTCACCCAGAATCTGGGCGTAGACTGAATCTAAATACAAAGGATTTACCATGAGAATAGAGACCTACAAGAATTACAACCCAAAAGTGAAGCGCATGACCCAGCCGAAGGCGATCATCCTCGAGGTGTTCGGGAAGATGGACTACACTCTCAAGTATCTGGAAAAGATGCGACCCCAAGTGTATGACGAGTACGTCGCCGCCTTCAAAAAGCGGCTGGCTGACGAAGTCGGCGACTTCAGCTTTGACGCCAACCGGTTTGATCTCAGCGAAGCCCGCGAAGGCTACGGCCCCCTGAACGACCTCCTCGACGTGCAGGACTTGATCGTCCAGGTGGTCGCCAAATATCTGCCCCTCCCCGCCGAGTACGTTCCTGATGAAGAAGAGATCGAAGTGGTGGTATTGGAAGAAATGAAGGCCACGTTTCTAGTCCCCTATCTTCGAGTCAAAGCCTTTACCGACGTTCTGGGGAGAGAGGAAGGCATCCAATTGTGGAAAGACCTGGTCATCCAGATCATTGATGACGAGATGGACGACATCGAAGAGCGGCCCCCCATGCCGGAGTTCATCGAACTATCCATCAAAGGCTTTGCCGAGGGCAACGCCTCTGATTTCACCGCCGTGGTGTATGACGATCACAAAATGCTCCTCAAGTTCGACCGCTGCATCGTCCACGAAGCCTTCACATACCTCAACGACCCTGAAATCGTCTTTCTGTCCTACTGCTGGACCGGAAACGTGGAAGACGAACGCACCACCAATATCCGCCGCCGCAGGCGCAGCGAGTCCCTCCACCTGGGAGAATTTTGCGACGAGTTCTTCTGGGATAACGACGTCCACCCAGACGCCGAACACCCCTCCCTGGAATTCATGCGCGGGCTGGGCAAAGAGTGAGCGCCTATCGAGGACGCTGGCGAAGATATTGTTTAGATAGAAAGGAGAAATAATCATGCGCTACAAACTACTCGGAAAAAGCGGCCTGCGGGTCTCGGAACTCTGCCTGGGGACCATGACCTTCGGCGAGGACTGGGGCTGGGGCGCCTCCAAAGAGGAGGCCCAGAAGCAGTTCGATACCTTTGCTGAGGCGGGCGGCAACTTCATCGACACCTCCGTCAACTACACCAACGGAACCAGCGAGAAATTCCTGGGCGAGTTCACCCAGGCCGACCGGGACCATTTCGTCATCGCCACCAAGTACACCCTCACCGCCGATAATCAGACCGATCCCAACCAGGGCGGCAACAGCCGCAAGAACCTGCGCCACTCGGTCGAGCGCAGCCTGAAACGCCTCCAGACCGATTTCATAGACCTGCTCTACCTGCACATGTGGGACTTCATGACCCCGGTCGAGGAAGTGCTGCGCGGCCTGGACGACCTGATCCGCCAGGGCAAGGTGAACTACATCGCCATCTCCGACACCCCCGCCTGGATCGTCGCCGAGGCCAACGCCCGCGCCGAGTTGATGGGCTGGTCCCGCTTCGTGGGCTTGCAAGTCCCCTACTCGCTCCGCCGCCGCTCGGTCGAACGCGCCGAACTGCCCATGGCCAAGCACTGGGACATGGCGGTGATGCCCTTCGGCCTGCTCAACAGCGGCACCCTGACCGGCAAATACACCAAAGACAACCAAGACCCCAAGCGCATCGCCAACCTGGAAGAGCTTCCCGAAGACCTGCAGGCCCTGGTCAATGAAGTCCAGGCCGTCGCCGACGAAGTAGAACGCTCGCCTTCCCAGGTCGCCATCAACTGGGTGCGCCAGCAGCAGCCCCGCGCCCTGATCGTCCCCATCCTGGGCGCCCGGACCGCCGCCCAGCTTGAGGACAGCATGGCCTGCCTGGAATGGACCCTCTCCGAGGAGCAGCTCAACAAACTGGACGAGGCCAGCAAGATTGACTACGGTTTTCCCCTGGTCTGGCTGGATGGAGCCACCCCCTATATCTTCGGCGCCACGCTGAACCAGATCGACACCCACCGGAATTTCCCCCTTTCCATTCCCCCGGCCAACTCGTAACTTGACCGAGAGAGACCTGACAGGTTTCAGACGACCGAAGGTCGTAAACCTGTCAGGTCTGCCCCGTGAGAGCCAAAGAGAAACCTTGACATGACCCCAGAGAAATCAACCTTCTTCCCCCAACCGGCCGAACGCCCTCATCTCACCCAGATGCCCGGCCTGGAGACCACCATCCTCACCGGACTGAATGGCGAGAAGATGATGATGGCCCTCAACGCCACCCTGCCCGGCCACACCGTCCCCATGCACTCGCATCCGCATGAACAGATCGGCATGGTCCACGCCGGGAAGGCCACCCTCCGCATCGGCGATGAGGAGCGGGTGGTGGAGAAAGGCGATTTCTACAACATCCCCGCCAACGTGCTGCATGGCGACACTTGTATTGGTGACCAGCCCTTCGTGATGCTGGACATCTTCTATCCGGTGCGCGAAGACTTTATCGAGAAGTTACTTGAGGACTAAAGAGAGATGCCAACTAGAAAATTGCACAAGATTTTATCCCACTCCACGCGATGGATCGGCCTGTTGCATGCCCGGGAACTGCATACCCTCCTCCTGGGCAAAACCTCGCCCAGCGAAGAAGCCCCCGCCCCATCTGAAGAAGAGGAAGTAGCGATAGAAGAGCCTCCGAAACCGGATACCTCCACACCCACCTACCATCACGTCGATATCTTCTAACTATCCAACTACCCAACTACCTAACTATCTAACTATCTTATTGGTGAACTTTTACTGGAATAGAGAAACTTACCAATGGAAATCACGAAAAAACAACCTCTACTAACCCCCATCATGCGCTGGTTCATGTTCGCCATGGTATTGGCCAACATCGCCGGGCAGATGTCCCCCATGCTGATGGGCATTTACCTGCTCGAACTGGGCGCCGACATTGGGCAGGTGGGCATCGTCTTCACCCTGTCTTCGGTCGCCATCCTGGTCCTCCAGATCTTCGGCGGCTGGCTCTCCGATTCGATTGGGCGGTTGCGAGCCATCGCCTTCGGCAGCATCGGCGGCGTGATCGGCTTTCTCGCCATCCTGCTGGCCCCCAACTGGCAGTGGATGATCGTCGCCCTTTCGCTCAACATGGTCCCCTACGCCCTGGTCGGCCCCAGTTTCGGGGCCTTCATCGCCGAGAACTCCACCGAGGAGAATCGCGGCAAGGTCTACGGCATCACCGGGACCATCTATCAGATCACCGGCATCATCGGCCCTCCGCTGGGAGGCCTGCTGGCTGGTTCTTACGGGTTCAAGTTCATGCTGCTGGTCTCCGGGGTGCTGTACACCATAGCCGCCGGGCTGCGCATCTGGATGGCCCGCACCATGCGCTCCCCGGAAGAGAAAAACCCCGATACCCTGACCTTCAAGTCCTTCAAGACCAGCGTGAAGACCATGTTCGGCATGTTCGTGGGCGGCGGCGTCCTGACCTGGATATTCGTCACCGACGGCGTCCGGGACACCGCCTTCCGCCTTTCGGGAGAGCTTCAGCCTCTCTATCTGGAACAGGTCGCCGGGATCTCCTTGGAGCAGATCGGCTTGCTGGGCGCCATCTTCTCCATCGCCATGATGTTCACCCCCATGCTTTCCGGCTGGATGGCGGACAAGTTCGGCGAGCGAGTCCCCATTTCCTCCGGCTTCTCCTTGATCTTCATCTCCCAGATGATCTTCCTGCAAAGCGCCAGCTTCCTGGGGTTCGCCCTCACCCGGGTCGTCTCCGGCGTCGCTGTCGGCCTGTTAGGCCCCGCCTACCAATCCTTGATCGCCAAGGTCGTCCCCCAGAAGATGCTGGGGATTTTCTCCGGTCTCTTCAGCAGCAGCGTGGGATTGATCTCCCTGGCCGCGCCCTGGGTGGGCGCCCAACTCTGGGTGCGCTTTAATCCCCGCCTGCCCTTCGCCATCACCGCCGCCGTGGTCCTGCTGACCGTCCCCCCCATCTGGTTCAAGTTCCGCGCGCCCGAAAAGAAGAAAGCGGCCGCCACCGCAGTCGCGGTTTGAGCGTAGTAAGGAGACCGCCAGCCTATGGCTGCATAAAACTCAAAACTTAGTGATAAGTTAAGATGATTTTTGTAAATCCTTCCCACCTTATGGAAATCAGCATCACACTGAGTTTATCAAGGAAAAAGTTTTTCAGTGTTTCAGTTTTTCAGCGATTCAGTGATTCAATCTTTTTCCAACAATTAGCTTAACAATGTATTTAGAGGTATATATGACCCTGACAAAAGAAAATACTCCAACCCTAGAAGCCTCCCCCGCCGATCTCGAAGGCGTCACCCAGGCCATCACCGACTACATGGAATGTTGGTACGGCGTAGGGCACGAGAAACTGCCCCAGGCCATCCATCCCACCATCGTCAAGCGAGTCTTTCGGCCCAACCCGGACACCGGGAACTCTGCCCTCCGGCAGGTTACCGCCTCCCAACTGGTGGAGACCGCCAAAGTCTCCGCCCAGAGAGACAACCTCCCCCCGGACCAATGGCGGAACGACATCACCATCTATGATGTGTTCCAGAATATCGCCACCGCCAAATCGGTGGGGTCCTTCTGGACCGATTACCTCCATCTGGCGAAGTTGGACGGCCGCTGGCAGATCATGCATATCCTGTTCGACAACCCCAGAGAAGACGTTCCCGAAGCCGACCCCGAAGCCATCCACCAGACCATCCTCGACTACATGGAAAGCTGGTACAGCTACGAACATGACCGTCTGGAAAGAGCCTTTCACCCGGCCCTCGTCAAGCGAGGATTTTACCCCCACGGACAGAGCGGGAATATCGTTATCTCGGTCTCGCCCGTCTCCAGGATGATCGAGAACCTCCGCGCCGCATCCATGAAAAAGAAACCCCGCCCCAAAGAACAATGGGTTGCCGACATCACCATTTATGACGTTTACCAGGGCATCGCCACCGCCAAATCCGTCGGCGATGGCTGGGTGGACTACCTCCATCTGGCCGACGTGAACGGCGAATGGAAGATCATCAACATCTTCTACGACCGGCCTTCTTAGTGCATTGTAAGATGATTTTTATTAGCGCTTCCTACCCTATCGAAATCATGATCACACTGAGATTATCAACGGAAAAGTTTTTCAGTGTTTCAGTTTTTCAGCGATTCAGTGTTTCAATATTTCACCAACATTTAGGTTAACATAATGCTTAGGCGTTGAAACAAAAGTGAACCGATGGATGTTCGGAGATAGAACATCCCAGCCAGGAGTTTTTTTGAAAACCTGGACAAGTAGAAAGGAAACCAACGTGAAACGAAAACTAGGAAATAGCGGCATCGAAGTCAGCGCCCTGGGGATGGGCTGTTGGGCCATCGGTGGGGTATGGACCGGCGGGAAAGACAATCCCATGGGCTGGGGCCAGGTGGACGACGCCGAGTCCCTCCGGGCCATCAATCAGGCCATTGACCTGGGCGTCACCCTGTTCGACACCTCCAACATCTACGGCGCCGGCCACAGCGAGCGCATCCTCGGGAAGGGCATTGCCGGACAGCGCGACAAAGTGGTCATTGCCACCAAGTTCGGCTATTTCGCCGATGAAGAGACCAAGAAAACCTCGGGAGGCGACGCCAGCCCGGAGGCCGTGCGCCGGTCCTGCGAGGAAAGCCTCCGCCGCCTGGACACCGACTACATAGACCTCTTCCAATTCCACTGGGGCGATTACGACCCCGAAGAGGCCCTCGAAGTCCGCCATACGCTTGAGGAATTGGTGCAGGAAGGCAAGATACGGGCCTACGGCTGGAGCACCGACCGCCTCGACCGAGCCAGGGTCTTTGCGCAGGGCGAACACTGCGCCTCCATCCAGCACACCCTGAACATCAACACCCCGGCCCCCGAAATGCTCGCCCTTTGCGAGGAGTTCGGCCTGGCCAGCATCAACAAGAAACCCCTCTGGGCCGGAATCTTGACAGGGAAGTTCACCGCCGGCGACACCTTCGCCCCCGACGACATGCGCAGCGTCTTGGATTTCACCAACGAGCGCGGGCAGGCGATTCTCCAGAAGGTGGAAGCCCTGCGCGAAGTTCTCACCCAGGACGGGCGCAGCATGGCCCAGGGCGCGCTGGGATGGATATGGGCCTTGAGCGATATCGCCATCCCCATCCCCGGCTTCAAGACGGTGGAGCAAGTAAAAGAGAACGCCGCAGCCTTGGAATACGGCCCCCTGAGCGACGAGCAGATGCAGGAGATAGACCGTTTGATCGAACTCGTTCCAACGGTATAAAAACCCAAGTTGAAAAAGGAGAAATGAGAAATATGAAAGCGCCAGAATGGATCATGGAAGTTATCCCCCTAGTTGTGCAAGGCGTCAACGCCTCCTACATGGAGGCTTTCCAGGCCGTAGTGGATAATGCCGAAGGCCTGGAAGATTTCGACTCCGGCGTCATCCAAGTCGCCTACGCCGTCAAACCAGAGTCGCTGACCCCCACCGACCTCTTCCGCCGCACCCCTTACGCCAGCCTGGAGGGATTCAAGAACAACTTGTCAGCCTCCGCAGAGCGCGGCTGGATGGAAGCCGCAGGGGAAGGCCAATATGCTATCTCGGAGAAGGGCGCTCAATTGGTGGGCAAGATGCTGGATGCGCTCAATGAAGGCTCCTCCACCCTCGAAGTCCCCGCCGGACTGGACCTGGACCGCATCCACGACCTGCTTCAAAAGGTGGTGGACAAAGCCTACGCCCTGCCCGAACCGGCCGAGAAATGGACCCTGGACATGGGCAAGTATTTCCAGAAAGCGTTGGTTGTGGAGGGCGCGCCCGACCTGGTGTGGGTTCGCCGCCGCCTGATAGACATCTTCGCCTTCCGCGACGACGCCCACATCGCCGCCTGGAAACCGCTCGAAGAGAACGGCCAGGTCTGGGAGACCTTTAGCGCCGTCTGGCGGGCCGAAGAAGGCACCTCCGCCGCCGAGATCGCCGAGACGTTTGCGTCCTTTCGCAACTATGACGAAGCCTCCTACGCCGCCGCCCTGAGCGAACTGGCCGGTAGAGGCTGGATAGCGGAGCAAGAGGGCAAGTACACCGCCACTGAGAAAGGCAAGAAACTCCGCCAGGGCGCCGAAGACGCCACCGACGCCTTCTTCGCCGCCCCCTGGGAGGCCCTCACCAAAGACGAGACCAAAGAGCTGAAAGGCCTGCTGGAAACCCTCGCCGAAGCCATCAAACCCCCGGAAACGGAGGAAGAGACCGAGGAAGAATAGAAAATGTTCCTGTAGGGGCGGACAGCCGTCCGCCCGCCCCCACGGAACGCTCAACCAGAAGGAAGTACCCAAATGTCCGTATCGAAATGGTATCCTGAAATTAACCGAAAGATTTTTCTGGGCCTGCTGGAGAAGCTGGCCGAAGCGTGTCGGCCTCGCTCCCGCCCCTACGGAACCTAGTAAAAGGAAGTATACAATTATGTTTACGAGAAGATTTGGCAAAAGCAATCTTGAAGTCAGCGCCCTGGGGTTGGGCTGTTACGCTATCGGCGGGACCTTCCGAGTGGAGAACGGCAAACCCTGGGGATGGAGCGGTGTGGACGACGATGAGTCCATCCGCGCCATCCACGCCGGGCTGGACCGGGGCGTCAACTTCCTGGATACCGCTATGGCCTACGGATGCGGCCACAGCGAAGCCGTCATCGGCAAAGCCATCCAGGGCCGCCGGGATAAAGTGATCCTGGCGACCAAATTTGGCAAGCTGATTGACGAGCAGAACAAGCAGGTCCTGGGCAGTTCCATAGAGCCGGACGAACTCCGCCAATCCTGCGAGGACAGCCTGCGCCGCTTCGACACCGACTACATTGATCTCTTCCAATGGCACGAATCCAGCGGGGAAGTGGAAGACCTCCCCGGCCTCCTGGAAACCCTGGACGACCTGGTCGCCGAGGGGAAGATCCGCTGCTACGGCTGGAGTACCGACGACCCCGAGCGGGTGCGCCACATGGCCGCCAACCCCAACTGCCTGGCCGTCCAACACCGCCTCCACGTCTTTGAACCCGCCGAAAACTGGCAGAAAATGTTCGCCCTCTGCGACGAGTTCGACCTCGCCAGCATCAACCGGGGGCCTCTGATGATGGGCATCCTCACCGGCAAGTTCAACGCCGACTCCACCTTTGATGAAGACGACGTCCGCCACAGCCTGGGCTTCAATTTCCAAGAAGGCCGCCTGGCCGATCTCCTGGAGAAAGTGGACGCCATCCGTGAAACCCTCGCCAGCGACGGCCGCACGATGGTTCAAGGCGCCCTGGCCTGGATATGGGCCGTCGGCGGCCGAACCATCCCCATCCCCGGCTTCAAGAACGTCAAGCAGGTCGAAGAGAACGCCGCCGCGATGGAATTCGGTCCTCTGACCGGTGCCCAAATGCAGGAGATTGACCAACTCCTGGGCCGAACGGTGATGGCGTAGGAGCATAATGATGCACACTGAATTTATCGTAAGCGCGCAAAACCTGACAGGTTTCCCTTGCGGTCTTATTTTGGAAGCCGCCTTCGCCTCCCAAAGTTATATGGTCGCGGAAGCGCCGCTTAAAACCTGTCAGGTTTGGTTTGGAGATAACCAATGCACCCGAAACTGAGAGACGTCTGGACCACCCTCCAGAAAGCCGAGACCATGCTCTTCCGCGCCGCCGCCATGCAGAACATGGAGCAGTTCCGCAGCCTCTACGAAGGCGTCTCCCTGGAAGAACCCTCCCGCGGCTACCTCATCCGTATGCTCTGCGGTTTCGATCCCCAGAATCTCTCGGCCCGAGATTACCAGGTTCGCTATCCCTTTTCCAGCGTCGAAGCCATTCAAGCCGAACTGGAAACCCTGGTCGCCAGCGGCCATGCAGAAGTCAAGGGGACCGACCATTACGCCGCAACCGAGCCTGGAGTGCAGATGGTCCGCCTCTGGATGCAGCGGGTTTCCGCCCTGATGCAGTCCCTCGACCTGGGCGACATTCTCCTGGACGATGTTCACAAATTCCTGGACTACGACCGCCGCATCCTGGAGGCCATGAAGTCCGCCTCCCGCCCGCATAGCAAACCCATCTTCAACCATCGCATGAGGGGCCTGCATCCTGAGTATGACCCGCCCCTCTTGTGGCATCACTGGCAGATGGTTTGGTCCATGCTCGCCGCCAGCGAAGATGAGGAAGACTACCTCCGCCAGCAGCGCGGCATAGACCCCCTGGTCTGGTTTGCCCGGCGGCAGGTATGGTTCATCCACCGCCGCCCCTGGCGCGCCAGGATAAGGAACCTGGACGACCTCGCCAGCCGCGTCCAGGGATACAGCCCCCTCGCCCAGGCCGATCAAGCCTCCGCCCAGGCCGTCGAAGACCTGCAGGCCCGCGCCTGGATCGAAACTGTGGGCGACGAATTCCGCCTCACCGCAGAAGGGCTGGCCGCCTGCGATGAAGACGAACGCCAGATTGATCAGAACTTCCTCTCCTGGTGGCCGCAATTCAAAGATGAAGAGATCGAAGAAATCCTCGACCTCTCCACCCGCCTGAACAACCGCTTCTTGCTGTTGTGCCGTCAGGCTGGATAAGGAAACTATATGAGGAGCATAGAAAATTAACCTACTTGAGCGTCCGGGCCTGAACAGGATCCTCCTTAGCGTTGACCTAGGTGTGTGCCGCGCCCAGCCCCAGGAGATTTTACCGGTATTCATGGTGTGCAGCCCGGATTGCGTCGGATCGAAGAATGTATCTGCCCTGGAGCTGGGCGCAATGGTATTATTATTTTATCAACCAGTACGATTGTGAAAGGAGTTTGATCATGAGTGATGAAACCAAGTCCATAGAGATTTCCCGCACGGTGAACGCGCCGCCCTCCCAGGTTTACTACGCCTTCACCAACGCCGTCGGCCTCCGCGAGTGGCTGGCCGACGTGGTGGAAGCCGAGCCGCAAAAAGATGGGCGTCTCTATCTGTGGTGGAAGGGCGGTTACTATGCCTGCGGACGCTTCGAGTCCCTGGAGCCGGATAAGCGGGTGGTCTTTAGCTGGCACGGCGCGGGTGAACCCTCCCCCACCAAAGTCACCGTCTCCCTGGAGGAGAAAGACGGCGGCGCCGCCATCACCCTCAAGCACGAAGGCCTGGGCAGCGGCAAAGCATGGGAGAAAGCCGCCCAGGAAATCGCCGAAGGTTGGGAAGAAGGCCTGGAGAACTTGCAATCCGTGCTGGAAGACGGCCTGGATATGCGCCTCTACCGCCGCCCCATGCTGGGCATCATCATCGCCGAAATGCTCACCGAGAACCGGGCCGCCGAACTGGGTGTCCCCGTACATGAGGGCATAGAACTGGCCAGCGTCAGCGATGATATGGGGGCCGAGGCGGCTGGTCTCCGCGAGCATGACGTCATCGTCGGCATTGGGAGCCAGGAAGTCAAAGACTACGACACCCTGATCGAGGCCATAGATCCCCATGCGGCTGGAGACACGATTGAAGTGGTCTACTACCGGGGCAGCGAGAAAGCCTCCGTTCAACTGACTCTTTCCCAACGCCCTGCTGGAGAGGTCCCTCCTACCCCGGCAGGCCTGGCCGAAGCCCTGCGCAAGATGTATAAGAAATCGGACGCCGCCATCGCCGAATACTTCCAGGGCGCATCCGAAGAAGCCGCCAGCCGGAAACCGGCCCCCGATAGCTGGAGCGCAAACGAGACCCTCGCCCACTTGATCCTCTCCGAACGGTATTCCCACGAGTGGATCGGGTCGCTGGTAAAGGGCGACGAGATGAACGTGTATTCCGGCGGCCTTATGGCCCGCCTGGAAGCGTTGGCGGCCGCCTATGGAACCGCCCAGGCATTGCTTGAAACCTTGCGCAAGGACGAGATGACTACCGTGGCGATGGTTGAACTGCTCCCCGCCGAGTTGGTCGCTCGCAAGAGTACCTACGTCCGCCTGGGCCGCGGCCTGCTGCATGAAACCCTCCACCACCTGAAATCGCACTTTGACCAGTTCGAAGAAACCCTGGCCGCTGGCGAGACGGAAGGGAACTAACCCTCCCTCGTCCGGGACCATAAAAAAAACTGCGACCGTGAATGCGGGTTGCAGACCATTGGCAAGGGGCTTAGACCCTTGTCCTAAAAGGATGAAGACCTTGTATTAACCTGGCAAGATGACGACCTGCTGACAAGTTTAGATAGATATAGGAGTTACGCAGTTGCTTAGATGATTTGAGATTGGTGAATAGAAAATGGAGAATAGATTGTATCCAGCAATTAAAGAGGAATCACCCGTTGTGGAAATTCAGATGATTCTGGAACAATCCATTCTCGAACCTCAAATCACTATTCACCATTATCCATTCACGAATATCGTCTTTCGTTGCATTGAGAATTACTTTGCGATACAGAAAAACGATGCATAAACCAATTGATAAAGGAAAAGACGTTTTTGGTTTAGAAATATGGAAAAGGAAACCCAATGAGCATGAAGATGAACCTCACTCTGGGCTTCGAATTTGACGTATCCAGCGAAGCCCCGCAGGATGAGGAGCTAGAAGAAAATCACAACCCCGAAGAAACCGGGGAAAATAGCGAGCAGGCTGATTCCGATAATCTGCCCAACGAGAACCATAAGGAGAGGAAGAGCGCCTCCAAAGCAAAACGCCAGCGCCCCCGCGGCGGCTGGGTTTTATGATGGCGGTCCGGAGAATGGCTGCTTACGCCGGTTGATGGTGAGATCGCCGGTGCGAGCAGCCCAAACCCCGGTCCCCGCCCTTATCGATAACCATTTGACAATTTACCGATAGACCCACTAGAAACAGGAGAAAAGAACCATGTATCAATACGAAGAAGAAAAGACTCAACCCTCCCTGCTCAACCTGGGAGTGATCGCCCTGGTGTTCATCATACTGGCCGTTTACTCAATGATCTCCTTGAGCACCGGAGACTTGCTCTGGTTCTGGCCCTACTTCAGCGAAGAGCCTGCCCAAGTCGTCGTCCACTGCTATGGCGATTCCATCGTCCTGGAAGAAGACAGCCCCGGCTTCTCGGACCTCGTCGCCGCAGTCAACAATATCATGTCGGGCCGAAAACGCTGGGACCCCCTCAGCCTTTCCGACGAAACCTACGAAGACTATCTCAACCATGCCACCATGCTGACCGTGGAGGTGGTTTATAATTCCACCGTACGGGTGCATTCCATGTACAAATATTTCTCCAACATCGAGAGATTGATCATCCCCCTGGACGCCCGCCACTCCCAGATGAACGCGGTCTTTGGCCGCACCAACGACCAACCCGCCGGAGGCTCCCTCCACCTGACCTCCAACGCCCCCCTCTTGGAAGAGGTCAACGCCCAGGGCATTTGCGCCCTGGCTGGCCTGGACTGATCGGCTCAAATGAAGGTTGGCGGCCGAAGGCAAGGCCGCCAACCTTCCTCCAAGTGATTAGTTAAGATGATTTTCGTAAATTTTGTTTGATGGATAATTTGTTTATAAGAACCCGAAACAGCGCCATGTCCAACATCTTCCAAAAAATGTCATTCCGAGCGCCCCACAACGCCAAAAGCCCTATTCAGTGGAAAAGAAACGCCACCTCTCCCGTAGGGGCGGGGTCATCCCGCCCCGGCGCGCCAACACACATAACTATGTCCAAAACCCTTAAGTTTCTTAGTAGGAGGGCGGTTTCATCGCCCAATCTTGTCCTGAGCCTGTCGAAGGAAGGAATCCCTGTAAACAAGTTTTTTTACCTTAAAGAAATCATGATTACACTGAGTGTATCAAGGAAAAAGTTTTTTTTCAGTGTTTCAGTATTTCAGCGATTCAGTGATTCAATCTTTGTACAATATTTGGCTTAACTAAGAATTAAGTGCAATGATAAGATGAAATTTGCAAGTCCTTCCTACCTTAAAGAAATCATGAACACACTGAGTGTATCAAGGAAAAAGTTTTTTTCAGTGTTTCAGTATTTCAGCGATTCAGTGTTTCAATATTTCACTGCCATTCATCATACTCTTCCGCATCTATAGGAGCCAACACCTTGAAAAAATCAGGCCTCACCGGAATGCGGGCCTTCATCCTCGTCCAGATCGGCCAGTTCATCTCCATCCTGGGCACCGGTCTGACCGGTTTCGCCATCCCCATTTGGGTTTATACCCAAACCGGATCTGCTACAGCCCTCACCACCCTGGCGTTCTTTAACGTCGCCCCCATCATCATTTTCAGCCCTGTCGCCGGAGCCATCGTAGACCGCTCCAACCGCAAGTTTGTGATGATGGTCAGCGACCTGGCCGCGGGCCTCTCCACCATCGTGATGCTCTTGCTCCTGGCCGGGGATAACTTGCAGATTTGGCATCTGGCCGTCACCGGCGCATTTGCCGGAGTCTTCCAGGCTTTCCAATTCCCCGCCTACTCGGCCTCCATCACCATGATGATTCCCAAGGAGCAGTACGCCCGGGCCAGCGGGATGATCTCCCTGACCCAATCCGCCTCAACCGTACTCTCTCCGATCCTCGCCGCCTCCCTGATCGCCATCCCCTGGGTGGGCATCAAGGGCATCCTGGTGATAGACATTATCACCTTCCTCTTTGCCGTTGGCGCTCTCCTCATCGTCCACATCCCCCAGCCTGAAGCCACCGAGGAAGGGCGCGCCAGCCAGGGCAGCCTGCTGTCCGAATCGATGTATGGCTTCAAATATATTTTTGAGCGTCCCAGCCTTCTGGGGTTGCAGTTGGTATTCTTTGCCATTAACTTCATCGCCACCCTGGGGTTTTCAGTCCTCACCCCCATGATCATGTCCAGTACGGGGAATGATGAGACCATCTTGGGGGTCGTCATGGCCATTGGATCGGCGGGCATGTTGCTGGGAGGCTTGGTGCAAAGTACCTGGGGCGGCCCCAAACGCCGGGTGCATGGCGTCCTTACGGGGATGTTCCTGTCCAGCCTCCTGGGCCTGACCTTGCTGGGGTTGGGCGGCAATCTCTCGGCTCTTTTAGGGTTAACCAGCGGGTTGGTGTTTTGGGGGATGGGGAATTTCTTCGCCGCTTTCTTTATCCCCGTTATCAACGGTTCCAACCAGGCCATCTGGCAGAGCAAGGTGGCCCCGGACGTGCAGGGGCGGGTCTTCTCGGCCCGCCGGATGATCGCCCAGGTCACCTGGCCGGTAGCCACCTTGCTCGCCGGCCCCTTGGCCGATAAAGTATTTGAACCCGCCTTGATGCCCGGGGGGAGGCTGGCCTCGTTTGCCGGTGGCATCGTAGGAACCGGCCCGGGAGCGGGGATCTCCATGATATTTTTAATCACCGGCGTGGTCGGCGCTGTGGTGGGGCTGGCCGGGTACCTCTTCCCCGCTATCCGCAACGCTGAGGAGCTTCTCCCCGACCATGAAGCCCAACCCGCCCAGGAGAGCAAACTGTCCTTCGCCGTGGTGCTGGTCCCCTTATATGAGCGCCATTTCCTCATTGACGACCTGGCTGACGGCTTGGCCCAGGCCATGCCCAACCTTTGCCTGGAGCTTGGCTGGCCTCTGGAACGCCTGACTCTGCGCCCCGATTATATGGGCTGCATCCTCACGGCCCCGGAGACCGCCTCCCAGGACCACGTCGTGGAACATCTCCGCCGCGCCACCACCCAATATTTGCATCAGGAGTTCCCCCATCTGAAACGGGGCAACCCCCTGGATGATTTCTGGGCGCCCGGCCATCTGGCCCTCGAAGGGACCCGCCAGCCTCCCGCTGACCAGATCGAGGAAGTTATCAACCAGGCCCGCCACCGCAGCGGTGAATGGGAAGCCCTCCCAACAGAAGCGCAAGGAATATCCCCCTGATGATTTTTACGGTAGAATTGACTTTGTCTGATCGGCTATAGAGTCACCGTAGTCTTTATTGTCCGACCACTAAGACCACTTAGACGATCACCCGGAGGTTGAAATGACGAAAGAGATGGAAGCCGAAGCGCAGCCGGCGCTCGCCCCAGAGCTGCTCTGGGAGTTGGGGACCGCATACGATTTGTTCATGAGTCTGGAAGTGCTCCACGACCCGGCCCAGTTTGGGCTGCGGGGCGCATGGGCGGCCGGGGTGCGTTCGCGCCTCCCTGCCGAAGCCCGCGAACTCCTTGAGCAGAGCCAATTGCTGACCAAGAGTCCCTTCCACTGGACTCAGACCCTCCCCGATCCCAAAGACAGCGAAACCGTGCTCTACACCCTGGGGCAGATCCCGCCCGCTGAGCGTCTGGCCGCCCTCTCCTGGATCGAAGACCCTTCCAGCGACTGGCAGCAGATGTTGAACGCCATCGTCGAGCGCGGCTCCTGGAACGAAGGGGATATGAGAGCGGCGCAAGCTCAGGCAAAAGAACACAAAAAACCGGCCCCCTCTCCCAAGAAACTTGAAAAGATTTTCCACTGGTGGGCGCATGCTGAAGAGTATGGGGAGCGCTATTTGGAAGCCTTGCGCACCTACCAGGAGGTCTTCTTCGGGGAAGAAGAGCGGCGCATCCTCCCCGCCCTGAAACGGGCGACCGAGAAGGCTCAGGAACGAGCTTCCCAGGTCTCTCTCACCGAACTGCTGGGAGAACTCTCTCGCGGCTTGCGTTTTGAGGAACTGATGGAAGGGCCTGAACTGGTGATGGCGCCCTCATTCTGGATCACCCCGCTGGTGTTTTACGCGCCTGTTGCCGAGGGGCGCAACATTTTCATATTCGGCGCCCGCTCTCCCGAAGAATCGATAGTGCCCGGCGCGCCGGTCCCCGACGCTTTGCTCCAATCCCTCAAAGCCCTCTCCGACCCCACCCGCCTGCGCATCCTGCGCTTCCTGGCCGCCAAACCGCACACTCCCGCCCAACTGGCCCGCCGCCTTCGCCTTCGCCCCCCCACTGTCACCCATCACCTGGGCGCCCTGCGTCTGGCCGGGCTGGTGGGCTTTGACTATAAGACCAAACACGAACACCAATACTCCGCCCGCGTGGAAAGCATCGCCCGCACCTTCACCCGCCTGAACAAATACCTGGCCAGCGAAGAGACCGAAGCCGCCGAGGACGTTGACCAAAACCAGGTCTGGTAGAGAAAAGGATGAAGTGTGAAAGATGAAGGATGAAATAGCCTGTCCGAATTTTCAAGCGGGTAGTGTTCTGACTGCCCGCCGGCAATCCATAATCCCCAATCCGCCCCCCCGGAGGGATCGTGGATAAACTACCCAACTCGCCTCGTAAAAGCGTCCTAGGGGAATACGCCGCCCGCCTGCGAGCTTTCCATCCCAACGCCCGCCTCTATCTTATCAGCGTGATCGTCACCGGAGCCACAATGGGGGTTTTCCGCCTCTTATTCAATTTTTACGTCCTCAGCCTGGGGCACACCGAATCCCTCCTGGGCAACCTGATCACCACCGGCAACACCACCGCCTTGATCCTGGCCCTGCCTATGGGTTTCTTGGTGGACAAGGTCGGGCGCAAACCGGCTCTGATGGCTCGCACCGTGGTCCTCAGTTTCGCCGTCGTCGTCATGGCCCTCTGGCCCTCGGTCGCCATCTTCTATCTGATGAACGCCATGTTCGGCGTGGCCCAGAGTCTCTCCGCCGTGTCCGAAGCCCCCTTCTTGATGGAGAACAGCGGAGAGAAGGAGCGCACCTATCTCTTCAGCTTCAGCTCCGGCCTGCGGATGGGGTCGGTTTCTCTGGGCAGTTGGCTGGGGGGCGTTCTGCCGACCTGGGTGGGCGGCTTCCGGGAGGTTGCCGAAACCGACAGCGCCGCTTACGGCGGCGCGCTGCTGGTGATCGGGCTTTTGGCCGTGATCGCCGTCTTCCCCTTGATCTTTGTCCGCTCGAAGACTGCCGCCCCGGCCGAACGAGCAACCTTCGCCCCCCTCAAATATGCCAGGGAGCAGCCCAAACTGCTCGGCAGGCTGCTGCTGCCCTCCCTGTTCATCTCCATAGGAGCCGGGTTCTTCATGCCCTTCATGAATGTATTCTTCCGGGAAGTCCACAGGCAGGATGATGCCGTGATCGGTACGTTGTTTGCCTGGGGGTCCCTGGCCATGGGGATTGGCCTGATGATCGCCCCGCCCATCGCCGACCGCCTGGGCAAGATCCAACTGGTGGCCCTCACCCAGCTTTTGGCGATTCCCTTCATGGGCCTGCTTGGTTTTGCGCCCATGTTCGCCATCAGCGCCGGCGCCTATTACATCCGCATGATGCTGATGAACATGAGCAATCCTATATACACCACCTTCGTCATGGAGCAGGTGAGCGCCTCGGCTCGTTCCACCGTCGCCAGTCTGGTGAGCATGGTCTGGAATTTCGGACGAGCCCTCAGCCCCACCATCAGCGGCTACTTGCAGGAACAGTACGGCTTCAATCCCCCCTTCATCATCGCCATGACCCTCTACCTCTGCGCCATCTTCCTCTACTGGCTCTTCTTCTTGAGAAAGTCGGCCCGTGAGGAGATCGCGGCAGCGCCCGTCCCAGGAGACTAATTGAAAGGATGAAGGATGAAGGCGGAAGGATGAAAGAAAGGCAACCAGGCGACTAGGTAATTAGAGATCAGCCTTGCAAGTTTGCCCACTTGCCACCTGCAACTTGCACACTTGCCACTCGCCCACTTGCACACTTGCCACTTGCATACTTGCCACTTGCATGCTTGCCCCCTTGCAAACCTGCAACCATAACTATGACTGACCAAAAAAAACCTCCCCCAACCGATATCCTGAGAGAATACGTCTCCGCTTTGAGAGCTTTCCGCCCCAACGCCCGCCTATATCTGATTAACGTCATCATCGTAGGAGTCTCTATGGGGGTGTACAGCCTGCTGTTCAACTTTTACGTCCTCAGCCTGGGGTACGAAGAGGACCTGCTGGGCGACTTGATCACCATCGGCAGCGCCGCCGCCATGATCCTGGCCCTGCCCATGGGATTCCTCGTGGACAAGATCGGGCGGAAGACCTCCCTCATCTTGAGCGGGTTGCTGATGATGGTTTCGGTGGGGGGGATGGTGCTGTGGCCTTCGGAGAACATGTTCTACGCCATGAATGTGCTGTTGGGCGCCTCCCAGAGCCTGGCGATGGTGACTATGGCTCCCTTCCTGACGGAAAACAGCGGCGAAGAAGAGCGCACCTACCTGTTCAGTTTTGGCATGGGTTTGAATATGGCTTTCGTCTCGGTGGGCAATTGGGTGGGCGGCTATCTGCCCACCTGGGTGGGTCGCTGGCGGCAAGTAGACCCGGAAAGCGCAGCCGCTTATGCGGGTTCGCTGTTGGCGGTGGGAGTGATCTTTTCATTGGGCGTCATCCCGCTGCTTTTCTTGCGCCGCCAGCGTCTGGAGACGGAGGAACGCTCGGTGTTCGCTCCCTTTGCCTACGCCGCCAAACATCCCCGGTTGTTGGGGAAAATGATCCTGCCCTTGCTGCTGACCTCCATCGGGGCCGGGTTGATCATCCCCTTCATGAACGTTTTCTTCCGGGTCGCCCACGGCCAACCTGATCCGGTGATCGGCAAGCTTTTCGCCTGGGGGTCCCTGGCGATGGGGATCGGCTTCCTCATCGCGCCGCCGCTGGCCCAACGCTGGGGGCGCATCCAGTTCGTCGTCATCACCCAGGCGTTGTCCATCCCTTTTTTGATCGCCCTGGGATTCGCGCCCTGGTTCTGGCTCAGCGTGGTTGGATTTTACTTCCGCCAGGCCCTGATGAACATGAGCAGCCCCATCTACCAGACCTTCGTCATGGAACGAGTCGACCCCGACGCACGGGCCACCGTCGCCAGCCTGGTGGGGATCGCCTGGAGTTTTGGCTGGGCCTTCAGCCCCACTCTCAGTGGAAATCTGCAAGTGAAATACGGCTTCGGCCCCTCCTTTATAGGCACTATCGCTCTCTATTCAGTAGCGGTATTCCTTTACTGGTTTTTCTTCTGGCGCGGCGGGGAGGTTGACCCTTCGACAGGCTCAGGGCAGGCTCAGGATGAAGGTTTTTCTTGAGGGGAGGGGTTTTTGCGTCTGGCGGGGAGTATTGTAGGTCTTGTAGCTCTTGTAAGTCTTGTAGCCGTGTTTTGTGTTTTTTTGGGACGCTGATAAAAAGGATGACGCTTATTGTGGTTGGGCGCGGGGAGAGAAGCCCTGTTTTCCCGACGATGGTATTATAGCACATTTGTTCTGTTTGTCAAGGGTATTATGAGTTGGCGAACAAGTTTGTAAAGTTATTGACATGGGGGGCTGGTCTGGGTGGTCTGACTGGTCTGAGTGGTCTCCGAGAGTGCGAGGTTGGGGGCGGTTGGACCGCGAGAGGGACAACCTTCGGTCGGCGCGAAAAATGCGACTTGCGGGTGAACGCCACGAAGTTGAAGGAGATGGATAGGAGGGCGCAGGTTCTGGAGGGGATTTGAAAGGAGGCAAAAAAACCTGACAGATCTCTGACGACCAAAGGTCGTGCGACCATAGGTCGGACAACCTGTCAGGTTTGGCGCGCTTGGATAGGCGTCCGCCCGTAGGGGCGCAGCATTGCTGCGCCCCTACGAAGGCCGCAATTACGGGGCCTCGCCGGTCTTGGTCAACACCGCGGCATCCACCCCCACCATGCCGCTGGGGACGTCCTTGATGCCGATGAGGACTTCGATGGTGTCGAAGGCTCCGGTGGCGGTGAGGGTGCAGGAGAAGGAGGACCAGGAGAAGGATGAGCCTGAAGGGGTGAAGAGGCATAACTTCTTGTCCACCTTGACGCCCCCATTCTTGAACATCAGCCTCGCCCCCAGCTTCCCGCTGAGGTCCACGTTCTTCCCGCCGAAGTAGAGGGTGAGGGTGTATTCGTCTCCGGTGTCTCCACTCTGGGTGACAGTTTGCTTGATGATCTCCAGGCCGCCATCCGCCTGGAAGAGGTAGATGTAGCTCCCCAAATAGGCTTGGTTCAGAGGGACACGGCCGTCGCCGTTGGCGGAGACGACCTCGGTCCATTCTGCGCCCAGGGGGTCTTCAAAGCTGCCATTGGCGAGGAGATTGGGCCCAAAGACATAGGCCGCACCGGCGTAGTAGCCATTGTCTTCCTTGCCATAGGCTCCGATCAAAGCGGTTTCCCCGCTGAGGGCAACGGAGCCTCCAAAATAGTCCTCCGAATTGCCGTCGGAGGCGGTGAGTTTGTCCACCAATCCCCAGTTATCGGCTCCGCCCTGGTCTCGATCGAAGAGGAAGGTATTACCGGCGTTGTCGGCAGCATCATCATCGTTCCTGGCTCCCACCAGAGCGATGTCCCCGCTGAGGGCGACGGAAAAGCCAAACCAGTCATTCGCCGCGCCGTCGAAGGCGGTGAGTTTGGTCGTCTGCCCCCAATTGTCGGTCCCGCCCAGGTCTCGTTCGAAGAGGTAGGCTGAACCGGAGCCTGCGCCATCGTCATCGTCCCAATAGGCTCCCACCAGCGCGGTGTCCCCGTTGAGGGCGACCGAGAATCCGAAATAGTCATCAGCCGCGCCGTCGGAGGCGGTGAGTTTCTTTACCTCCCCCCAATTACCGGTTCCTCCCTGATCACGCCCCAAGATGTAGGCCGAACCAGACTTGCTGCCTTTGTCGTCATCGCCGTACGCTCCCACCAGGGCGGTGTCCCCGTTGAGGGTAACGGAAGATCCGAAATAGTCACCCGTCGCGCCGTCGGAAGCGGTGATTTTTTTCACCTCCCCCCAATTTCCCGCCCCACCGTGGTTTCGCTCGAAGAGGTAAACGGCGCCTGTGTAAGCGCCTGCAATGCTGCCTAGGGCGCCCACCAGAACAGTGTCCCCGCTGATGGTGAGGGACCATCCAAACTGGTCATAGGCCGCGCCATCAGAAGCGGTAAGTTTTTTCACCTCCCCCCAGTTTCCGACCCCGCCCTGGTCTCTTTCAAAGATATAAACCGAGCCGGAGTAGGTTCCATTGTCGTCATCATATACTGCTCCCACTACGGCGGTGTCCCCACTGAGGGCTACACCGGAACCGAACCAGTTTCCCGCCGCGCCATCTGAGGCGGTGATCTTTTTCACCTGCCCCCATTTGTCCACGCCCCCTTGGTCCCGTTCAAAGATATAAGCCGAGCCGGATGCTGAGCCGTTATCGTCGTCTAAAAAAGCCCCTACAAGGGCAGTGTCCCCGCTGAGGGCGACCTTTTCGCCAAAATGGTCACTCGCCGCGCCGTCGGAGGCAGTGAGTTTGGCAGACTCGAAGTCGGGGGCGTAAGCTTCACGGCCAAGCGTCTCCTCGCTGGCGGATCTCAGACCGGGGGAGATCGAACCCGCCTCCGCCAAGGTAATGGTGTTTGAGAAGGGACTAAAAAGAAGCGCGCCTAAGGTCAGCAGGGCGACCGATACGCGCAGGATACGATACAGGCGAAGACTTTGTAGGGACATACCAAACCTCCAAGTGGCGTTAGTTGGTTATCATGCGGTGCATCCATAATGTTTTGCACCCCCAGAGACCTGAATAATCAAATAGTACTCGATTTCACAAGGTATGTCAATAAAACCCGCGACCTGGGGTTGATCGCGGGTTGTAAAAATCAATATTGTCACCCCAACGAGGGCCATAATTACGGCCCGGTCTTGTTGAGGACGGCCGCGTCCACGCCGACTATGCCGCCAGAGACATTTTGGATGCCGATGAAGACTTCAATGGTGTTGAAATACCCGGTGGCGGTGAGGGCGCAGGTGAATTCAGTCCAGGAGAAGGAGGTGCCGGAGGGGGTGAAGATGCAGGTTTGCATGTCCACCAGTTCGCTGCCGTTCTTTAAGATGAGCCTAGCGCCCAGCTTTCCACTCAAATCCACATTCTTGCCGCCGAAGTAGAGGGTGAGGGTGTATTGATGGCCCACGGTTCCGGTCTGGGTGATGGTCTGTTTGATGACCTCCAGACCGCCGCCCGCCTGGAACAGGTAGATGTAGTCCCCCGAATAGGCGTGGCTGAATTTCTGACGCCCATCCCCGTTGCCGGAGACGGCTTCAGCCCACTGCCCGCCCAGGGGGGCTTCAAAGTTGCCGTTAGCGAGGAAAGAGGAAAAGATATAAGCCGAACCGGAGTTAGCGCCGGCCTCGTCGTCGAGCCAGACGCCCACCATGGCGGTGTCCCCGTCAATGGCGACGGACCAGCCGAAACCGTCACCCACGGCGCCGTCGGAGGCGTAGAGTTCGGTCACCTTCCCCCAGTTGCCGGACCCACCCAGGTTTCGATTGAAGATATAGACTGAACCCGCGCCAGACCCGTTGTCGTTATCATTAAAAGCGCCCACCATAACCGTGTCCCCCTCAATGGCGACGGCCTCTCCAAAATAATCATTAGTCTCCCCACCGGAGGCAGTGAGCTTCTTCACTTGTCCCCAGTTATCCGCGCCTCCCTGATCCCGTTCGAAGAGATAAGCCGAACCAGAGGCCTCCCCGTGGTCATCGTCGCCCCAGGCCCCAATCAGGGCGGTGTCCCCGCTAAGGGCGACCTTGGCGCCAAAATAATCATACTGCGCTGGGTCGGAGGCGGTGAGCTTGGCTGCCTCACCCCAGTTATCGGCGCCTCCCTGGTCCCGGTCAAAGACGTAGGCTGAGCCGGAGCTAGCGCCGATGTCATCGTCGTAAGGGGCTCCCACCAGGACGGTGTCCCCATTGAGGGCGACAACGTAGCCGAACTCGTCACCTTCCGCGCCATCGGAGGCGATGAGTTTTGCGACCGGTCCCCAGTTATCCATCCCGCCTTGGTCCCGGTAAAAGATGTAGGCCGAGCCGGAGAGGAAGACGTTGCCATATGCGCCTTCCGCCCCCACCACGGCGATATTCCCCTCCAAGGCGACTGACCTGCCGAAATGGTCCCCCCCATCCCCATCGGGGGTGAGGAGCTTGGTCAACAGACCCCATTTATCCTCCCCCCCTTGATCCCGTTCGAAGATGAATACCGAGCCGGAGTCGGCGCCGTTATCATCGTCGCTCGAGGATCCCACCAGGGCGGTGTCCCCGCTGAGGGCGACCGACCAACCGAAATAATCACTCGCCGAGCCGTCGGGGTCAGTGAGTTTTATCCTCTCCTCCCAATGGTCCCCGCTTCCCTGACACCGTTCGAAGATGTAAGCCGAGCCGGAGCTGGCGCCGTGATCGTCGTCCCACCTAGCGCTCACCAGGGCGGTGTCCCCGCTGATGGCGACGGCGTAGCCGAACTGGTCATCGGCCGCGCCGTCGGAGGGGATGAGTTTGGTCTCTTTCTCCGGGAGAAATATATCCGGCCCCAGAGATCCGTGGATGGCGGCTGTCAGACCGGGGCTGATCGAACCCGCCTCCGCCAGAGATATGGCCCCGGAGAGGGGATTGAAAAGAAATGCGCCTAAGGTCATCATAGTGACCGACAGGCGCAGGATACGATATAGGCGAAGCTTTTGTACTGACATGCCAATCCTCCAGGTGGTGAATATTGTTATCATGCGATGCAACCTCAACATCAGGCGCCCCCTGAGGTCCGAACCCTCAAATAGTACACGATTTCACAAAGCGTGTCAACTAAAAATTTCGGACAAGAGGGATCAAATATTCGGAATTATCAAGTAGGGGCGACCAGTCGAGTCGCCCCTACGATGTCGCAATCTACGGCCCGGTCTTGTTGAGGATGGCGGCGTCCACGCCGACCATGCCGCTGGGCACGTCTTTGATGCCGATGAGGACCTCGATGGAGTCGAAGGCTCCGGTGGCGGTGAGGGTGCAGGTGAAGGATGCCCAGAAAAACGACGAAGAAGGCGGGGTGAAGATGCATATCTTCTTGTCCACTTTGACGCCGCCGTTCTTGAACATCAGACGTGCGCCCAGCTTCCCGCTCAAATCCACATCCTTCCCGCCAAAATATAGCGTGAGAGTGTACTCATCCCCCGCGATTCCGCTCGCAGCCACATCCTGCTTGATGACCTCCAGACCGCCATCGGCTTCAAAACGATAGATGGACTCGCCTTCCTGGGCCAGTGAGTAGGACACCGGTCCATCTCCATTGCCGGAGACGACCTGCTCCCATTCAGCCCCCAGCGGGTTTTCGAAACCGCCATTGTCGAGGAGGTTAGATATGTAGATATAGGCCGAACCTGAGTTAGCGCCATTGTCATCGTCGTGCTTAGCCCCTACCAGAGCGTCGCCCTCGCTGAGAGCGACGGCGCGCCCGAAACGGTCATTCGCCGCGCCGTCGGAGGCGGTGAGCTTTTTCACCTCCCCCCAGTTCCCGATCCCGTCCTGGTCCCGTTCGAAGAAGTAGACCGAGCCGGAATTGGTTCCCAGGTCGTCGTCGTTGTAGGCCCCTACTAAGGCTGTGTCCCCATTGAGAGCGACTGACCTGCCGAATTCGTCATCTACAGCGCCGTCCTGGGCGATCAGCTTTTTCACCTCCCCCCAGTTGCCTGCCCCGCCGTTATCCCGCTCAAAGATATAGGCCGAGCCGGATTTGCTTCCGTCGTCGTCGTCCTCCGAAGCTCCCACCAGAGCGGTATCCTCGCTGAGGGCGACGGAAACGCCGAACCTATCACCCGTCGTGCCGTCTGCAGCGAGGAGTTTTTTCACCTCGCCCCAGTTGTCAACTCCGCCCTGGTCTCGCTCGAAAATGTATGCTGAGCCGGTGTTATGACCGTTATTAAAGCCATACCTGGCCCCCACCAGGGCGGTGTCACCACTGAGCGCGACCGAGAAACCGAAACGTTCCCCACCATCGGAGGCGGTGAGTTTTTTTACCTCTCCCCAGTTATCGAGTCCTCCCTGGTCTCTCTCAAAGATGTAGGCTGAGCCTAGGGGTTGGACGCCGTTTTTGTCCCACCTGGCCCCCACCAGGGCGGTGCCACCGCTGAGGGCGACGGATTGGCCGAAATTGTCGCCAATCTCGCCGTCGGAGGCGGTGAGTCTTTTCACCTGGCTCCAGTTTCCGGCCCCTCCCTGGTCCCGCTCAAAAATGTAGGCCGCGCCGGCGAGGTTATCTAAGGGTACATCTGCCCACCTGGCTCCCACTATGGCGGTGTCCCCGCTAAGGGCGACTGAGACCCCGAAAGAGCCCCCCTTTTGGTCGGTGGGAGGGGTGAGTTTTTTCACTTGCCCCCAATTGTCAGCCCCACCCTGGTTCCGCTCGAAAATGTAGGCCGCGCCATGGGAGTACAGGTTTACATCGTCGTCTCCATAAGCCCCCACCAGAGCGGTGTCCCCGCTGAGGGCGACGGATGCGCCGAATATGTCACCCGCCGCGCCATCGGAGGCGGAAAGCTTGGCAACTTCTACTGCCGGGACGAAAACCTCTGGGCCAATAGCCTCCTGGATGGCGGCTCTCAGGCCGGGGGTCATTTGGTCCCCTCCCTCCACCGGGCTGGCCCCCGCCGGGCGGATACCGCTGGCGAAGGAATTAAATAAAAATGCGCCCAAGGTCATCAAGGTGACTGAAAGGCGCAAGGTATGATACAGATATCTTTTTATTTTTGGCATGGCTGCCCTCCTCAGGCAGACTGAGCATAATTGATAGCGGTATCGAACAGTGATGCGAGTATCCTTATTGGGTTGTCATTGCCAAAATTGTAATTTACTTCACAGCCCATGTCAAACGAAAACCATTATCTTGCCCTGAGCCTGCCGAAGCGCTCCCTACATCGAGCCGGATCCCAAAAACCTGACAGGTCTCAGACGACCAAAGGTCGTCCGACCTGTCAGGTTTGGCAAGCTAGGGTTGACCTCCGCCCCTATGGGGGCGTCCGCCCCTACGGTGTCACGCCGGTCTTGTTCAAGACCGCCGCGTCCACACCGACCATGCCGCTGGGGACGTTCTGGATGCCGATGATGACTTCAATACTATCAAAGGCCCCGGTAACAGTGAGGGTGCAGGAGAAGGTATTCCAGGAGAATGACGAAGAAGGCGGGGTAAAGATGCATAACTTCTTATCCACCTTGACGCCGCCGTTCTTGAACATCAGACGAGCGCCCAGCTTCCCGCTCAGGTTCACGTTCTTTCCGCCGAAGTAGAGGGTGAGGGTGTATTCGTCTCCGGCGACCCCGCTCTGGGCGACGGTCTGTTTGATGATCTCCAAACCGCCATCCGCCTTGAAGAGATAGATATAACTCCCCGCATAAGCCTGGTTCAGAGGGACGCGCCCATCTCCATTGGCGGAGACGACCTCAGTCCACTCCGCGCCCAGGGGGTCTTCAAAGCCGCCGTTGGCGAGGAAAGGGGTGAAGACATAGGCCGAACCGGAGTCGACACCGTTGTCGTCATCGGTCCAGGCCCCCATCAAGGCGGTGTCTCCGTTGATTGAGACGGAACCGCCGAACCTGTCGCTCGCCGCGCCGTCGGAGGCAGTGACCTTGGCCGCCTCTCCCCAATTTCCGGCCCCGCCCTGGTTGCGCTCGAAGATATAGGTCGCGCCTATTGAGGAGTTTTTGTATGGCGCTCCCACCAGAATGGTATCCCCGCTGAGTGCGACAGCGAAGCTAAAATTGTCACTCGCCGCGCCGTCAGAAGCGGTGAGTTTTTTCACCTGTCCCCAGTTGCCGGCGCCCCCCTGGTCCCGCTCGAAGAGATAGGCCGAGCCGGAGTCGCTGCCGTCGTCGTCGTCATAATAGGCGCCCACCAAAACGGTGTCCCCGTTGAGGGCGGCGGAGTTGCCGAAATTGTCATCATCCCCGCCGTCGGAGGCGGTGAGTTTCTTCGCCTCCCCCCAGTTGTCCGCCCCTCCCTGGTCCCGCTCGAAGAGGTAGGCCGAGCCGGAGTCGCCGCCGTTGTCATCATCAAAAGTTGCTCCCACCAGAGCGGTGTCCCCGCTGAGAGCGACCGACTTGCCAAAATTGTCACCCGCCGCGTTGTCGGAAGAAATGAGTTTTTTCACCTCTCCCCAGTTGCTCGCCCCTCCCTGGTCCCGCTCGAAGATGTAGGCGGAGCCGGAGCTGGCGCCGTTGTCATCGACTAAATAAGCGCCCACCAGGGCAGTGTCCCCGTTGAGGGCGACGGAGTTGCCGAAACTGTCACCCGACGCGCTGTCGGAGGCGATAAGCTTTTTCACCTCTCCCCAATTATCCGCGCCCCCCTCGTCCCGCCCGAAGATGTAGGCCGCGCCGCCGTCATCGTCGCCATAGGCTCCCACCAGAGCCGTATCCCCGCTGAGGGCGACGAAGTTACCGAAATAATCCAACGCCGCGCCGTCAGAGGCGGTGAGTTTTTTCACCTGCCCCCAGTTATCGGCGCCCCCCTCGTCCCGCTCAAAGATAAAGGCTGAACCGGCGTTGTTCCCGAGGTCGTCGTCGTCAACCGCGCTCACCAGAGCAGTGTCCCCACTGATGGCGACTTTATAGCCAAAATGGTCATAGCCCGCGCCGTCGGAAGCTGTGAGTTTGGTCGCCTCAACGGTAGGGGTGAAAGCATCCGGGCCGAGGGCCTCCTGGATGGCGGCGCGCAGGCCTGCTTCGACAAGCTCAGCATCGGCAGGCTCAACATCAGCGGCCCCAACCGTGATAGCCCTGGCGAAGGTGTTAAATAGAAGCGCGCCGAAGGTCATAAGGGTGACCGACAGGCGCAGGGTGTGGGACAAGCGTTTTTTGAGGGTGAACATGGCTGCCTCCTAGGTATGAAGTGGTTGATAAGGTATCTAATAGGGATGATGTTCCTCAAAATTGTGTATTCTTTCCCTGATAGTACACGCATTTCTTTGGGGTGTCAATTGATAATGAACGTCTGGATTGGCCGCGGGGATGTCAAACCGCCAGCCCTAAGCCTTGCCCTCTGGCTGAAGGGCTGATGCATTGACGCCTGCCAGTGTGCACGCAAATGTTGTCAGACAGAGAGAGGGAGGCTATCACGCTGGGCACA
>CBDUUP010000011.1:0-30679 GCA_965370435.1 uncultured Anaerolineales bacterium
GGAAACAGGTAAACAGGGAAACAGGTAGACAAGGGACAAGGTGATTGGGAAATTTGGTGAGGTTGGGGATGTAGTTAAAAGCGCTGAGAGTTTCAGCGCTTTTAGGATTTCAGCGATTCAGTGGTTCAGGGTTCAATAGCCGACCGGGGTCTCGGAGGGCGGGGGGATCGTAGAGGTTGTTTTGCGATCCTTGTCATCTTTGTCGTTGGTAGCGGTGGGCCAGGGGGTGTAGGTTTGGGTGGTGTTGGATTGCTGGGAGGGGATTGGCGTGGCGGATGGCCCGGCTGTCTGGGTGGCGTCCAGTCCGGCGGGTTGGGTGGCCGCGGGGGGCTGGGTGAGGGTGGGGGTAGGCGCGGCATCTGGGCGGAGGAAGAACCAGATCATAAAACTTATCGCCGCCAGGATAATCAGGGCCAGGCTGGCGATCCCCAGGCAGGAAAACTGGTCGGGGGTCAGGTGGAGCAATCCTCCAAGTGAAATGGTTGGCTTGTAAAAGTCCTCCTGAACGTTCAGAATAACGGAGGTGATGTTGTCATGGCCGCCCCGGGCGTTGGCCAGGTCGGTCAATTCCTGCAAGGCTTCTTCGCCCTGGCGCTCTTCCAGGATCTCCTGGATCTCGTCGTCTTCGACCAGGTCGGTGAGACCGTCCGAGCAGAGCAGCAATTGGTCGCCCACCTGCAAGCGGAGGCCCTGGTTGCTTTCGAGCTGGGCGGGAATGTCATCGGGGTGCATGCGCAGGCGGAAATCGGGTTCGACGGTTTTACGGGAACCCAGGTAACGCCGGATGACGTTGGCGTTGGGGTGGCCGCGGGCTTGCTTGGGGGTCAGGGCGCCGTATTCCACCGCTTCTTGCACCCAGGTATGGTCGGTAGTCAACTGCTGGAGGTGGCCGTTCCGCAGCAGGTAAATGCGCGAATCGCCCACCGAGGCGATGTGCAGCCGGTCGCCGATCACCCAGACGCACACGCAGGTGGACCCCATGCCGGCCTGTTCGGTTTGGGTATCGGCCTCGTCGCGGACAGTCTCACCGGCCCGGATGATGGCTTTCTCCAGGGTCTCCAAGGGCCGTTTGGCGTCGCTCTGGGCCACATCCTCCGTGATGATCTCCACGGCGATCTCGGCGGCAATTTCTCCGGCCCGGTGGCCGCCAATGCCATCGGCCACAATCGCCAGCAGCGAGGGCGTGGGGTTGCGAGGGCCGACCCGGTAAACGGTGACCGAGTAGCGGTCTTCGTTCTTTTTACCTCGAGCGCCATCATCGGTGAGGGCGGCAACGTGTATGTGGGCGCGTTCAGTGAGGATCATTCCTGGGCCTCCTCGACAATGATGACCGGCGTGCGCGGTCGGGTGGGCTTGCGCAGGGTGAACCGGAACCCTACCCGTCCGATGTGGATAATGTCGCCTTGTTCAAGGCGAGCGCCTTCGGTGGAGACGGGCGCGTAATTGACCCAGGTTCCGGCGACCGATTCGTTATCCGACAGGGTGAAATCGTCTGGCTCCTTTCCCTGGCGCAGGCGGGCGTGCAAGGCGTCTATGGAAGGATGATCCAAGATGATGGTCGCCAGGGACGGGTCGCAGCCAAAGATGACCTCGGGGGAGGTGATGGGGATGGCGGTGATGGATAGCGGTTGGTCGGCTTCTGAAAGCCGGGCCAGGTAGGCCAGGGGTTGGGTGGTGGTCTGGCGTGGGGACCTGCGCAGGCGACTGGTGAGGGTGGCTAACCGGCGGCGGGGGTGGGGCGAGGTTGGGGGTTCCAATTTGGGCGTCACCGGTTGGGTGACCGGGTCTTTGAAGGCTTTGCGGGTGGAGGCGGCCATAGAACGGGGGCCGATGCGCCCGGCCAGGACCATGACCAGCAGCAAGACTCCCCCCGCCAGCGCCACCGCAGAGACCGCCAGCACGCTGCCATATTTGGAAAGGGTCACCCACAACCCCTGGGGAGGGCGTTGGATGGTGATCTGCACGGGGGTGTCTATGGTGACGCCGGTCAATCCGAGGATGTCTTCCACTTCAACCCGGAGGACGTGCCGCCCGTCTTCGGTGTAGGCCTCCAGGAACCAGGTGAAAGAATCGAAGGGCGGGGCGGTGTTCACGGCGACCAGAGCATCATCCACGTAAAGGGCGGAGCGCACCAGTTCGCGTTCAAAGCCATCGGGGAATTCGATCAAGATATCCAGAGTTTGCTGGGTGGGGAGGAAAAAGGTGGCGGTGTTATCCACCTCATCGGGCAGCGTGCGGATAATGTTTTGAGGTGGAGAGATGAAGATGGGATTGGGCGGCAGGATGTCCAGGTTGAAGGAAAGGGCGTTGCTGGTGATTTGCCAACCCTCTCCGCTCACGGCTACCGATACCTGGTGTTCGCCGCTGGTGGTGATGGTTGAGTCGTAGGCCAATTGGTAGACGTTGCGCAGCGGTTCAAGATAGGCGCCAACCTCGGGCAGGGTTTCGGTCCCCGAAAAGGCGAAGAATTGTCCGCCGGTCTGGGCGGCCAGATCGCGCAGGGCATTGGCCCCAATATTATTGAAGAAAGCGGACGAATCAACCAGCCAGACGTGCACCTGCACCCCGGCCATGCTGGCGCGGTCGGCCAGGTTTTGCAAGGTGTCATCGTTATCGGCGGTGGGCGCGGGGGTGATGAACAACACCGCCTGTCCCATGCCCACTCTGGGAGTCACATCGGAGGCCAGGTCAATAGCCAGGGAGAGCGGGTTCAGATTGGGCAGGGCGGTCTCCAACTCGGGCTGGAAGGCGTCCAGAGCCTCCAGCCAATTTGTTGGCGAGGCAAGGTGGCTAACCTGGGTCCCTTCGGTGGTGACCAGGCTGAGGTCGTCGGTGTCCTGAGGGTTGTGGGTTTCGATCCATCCCCGCAGCGCGGCGGACACGTGGTCGTAGCGGGTGAGGCCTCCTTCGTCACGGATGGCGAAAGAGGTCCCCGGGCTGATGGCGACCACAAACTGCCCCCCCGGACGTAATTGGTTGAGTTCCACGGCGGGGAGGGTTTGGTCGTTTTCTGAGATGGTCAGGTTTTGGGCTTGCAGGCCGGAGATGAAATTGCCCTGGGCATCGCGCAGGTCCAGGTAGGCGGTGATGCGGGGGTACGCCTCCAGGTTGAGCAGGCTTAGCTCGGCCTGCGAAGCGGCCTGGGCTTGGGCAAACACGGGGAACATGAAAAAGGCAAGGAGCAACAAAACTGACTTGCCCGGCAGTTTTGACATGCCTGAATTTTAGCACATCTTGGGGTTTTCAACGGAGCGCGATGGGGGATTGAGGGTTGCCATAGGGGATGAATTTCGAGGCGAGAGAATGACATTGAAACACTGAATCACTGATACACTGAATCACTGAATTTGTTTTTTTTTCAGTGATTCAGTAATTCAGTGTATCAGTGTTATCAAATCAGTGGTTCAGCGTTTTCTTTTTCCAGTGATATGATAAGATTCATCGAGGAGAAAAAATGAGTGATTCTGATCGATTCAAGACTGCCCTGAAAGCGACCCGCCAGCTTGGCCTGGGCCAGTTGGGGTTGTATGCCGTCTACCGGCTGGGCCTACGCAGTGGATATTTCCGCCTGAGAACGCCGTCTGGCGGTGGAGGGTTGGAGATAGAGAGCGGTTCGCTCAACCTCCAGATGTTCGCTCTCCCTGCCCGGGAGGAACTTGCCCAGGTTTTGGGCGACCAGGCTGGAAAATTGATCGCCCAGGCGGACGAGGTCGTGGAAGGGCAGGCGCGCATTTTTGGCGGCGAGCCGCGCTCCCTCGACCTGACGCCGCTGGGGCCGCTAGACCACTGGACTCAAGTCCGCTACGATGCGGAGGCGTTGGGGGAGATCCAAGATGTCAAGTGGGTGTGGGAGATGGGACGTTTCGGGTGGGCTTACACCCTGGGACGGGCCTATCATTTGACCGGGGATGAACGATACGTCAAAGCTTTCTGGGAATACACGGATGCTTTCTTGGACGCCAACCCGCCCAACCTGGGTTTGCATTGGGTCTCCGCCCAGGAGGTTGCGCTGCGGTTGATGGCTTTCTCTTTCTCGGCCCAGGTCTTCGCCCGGTCGCCGTATTCGAAGCCGGAGCGGATGGCGCGTCTGGGGGAGGCTGTCGCCGCCCACGCGGCCCGCATCCCGCCCACGCTGGTTTATGCCCGCGCCCAGAACAACAACCACCTGCTCACCGAGGCCGCTGGGCTTTATACAGCCGGGCTGGCGTTGCCCGAACACCCCTCAGCCGGACGGTGGCGCGCGCTGGGCTGGCGTTGGTTCAACCGCGCTTTGCAATCCCAGATCGCCGAGGATGGGACCTACGTCCAACACAGCGCCAATTATCACCGGCTGATGCTGCAAGCCGCCCTCTGGGTGGCCCAGTTGGCCGAACACCACAACCAGCCTCTCCCTGCGGGGACCCGGAAAAAGCTCGAAGCGGCCACTAGATGGCTGCTGGCCTTGCTGGATGAGGAGAGCGGCCAGGTCCCCAATCTAGGCCCTAACGATGGGGCTTACATTCTGCCTCTCACCGCCGCGCCTTTTGAGGACTACCGCCCGGTGTTGCAGGCGGCCTGTATTTCCTTCCTGGGGGAACCGGTTTTCCCGCCGGGGCCGGGAGAGGAAATGGCGCTCTGGTTAGGCTCACAGCCGTCCGCATTTCGTCCCCGTCCAAAGGGAATCAATCTGGCGGATTTGAGGAAGACTTATACGGTTGTGCCCAGCCCCGACGGCGAGTCTTGGGCAAGCCTGCGCGCGGCTCGATTCACTTCCCGCCCCGGCCACGCCGACCAACTGCACCTCGACCTGTGGTGGCGGGGTTTGAACCTGGCGCAAGACGCCGGGACTTACCTCTACAACGCACCGCCCCCCTGGGATAACGCTCTGGCAGGCACGGCGGTCCACAACACCATCACCCTCAACGGCCAAGACCAGATGACCCCCGCGGGGCGTTTCTTATGGCTGGATTGGGCGCGAGCGGAGGAGATTGAAGAAGAGACCCCTGGCGAGGAGGGAATCGCCATGTTGACCGCCCAACACGATGGCTATCGGCGGTTGGGTGTCCTCCATCGCCGGGCTGTCTCCGCAGATGACCAGGGTCACTGGCTCATCACTGATACTCTGCTCCCCCGCAATTCACAATCCGCAACCCCCGAGTCGCCTTTCACCGCTCGCCTGCATTGGCTGCTGCCCGATTGGCCCTGGGAACTGGAGGATACGACCCTGCGCGTCCAATCGCCGCATGGCTGGGTGAGTCTCAAGATAGAGATTGAAGCGGAAACCCCGCCTAGGGTGCAGTTGGTCCGAGCCGGGGAATTGTTGCATGGCGGTGGGCAGGCTGCGCCCATCCAGGGATGGGTCTCTCCTACGTATGGGCATAAGGTCCCGGCGTTGTCCTTCTCTGTCGAAGTCGAGAATCAAATTCCGCTGACCATGAAAAGTACGTGGACATTTCCAGAATAGGAAAAAAACAGTGAATGGTGAATAGGGAATAGTGATAAGTAAATCGAGATATATTTATGGATAAAGGTATATTTTTTAGCAAAGTCCTGAGATCACTCGCTCTGTTGTCGATTCTCGATTATCCATTCTCTATTCTCTTATTGTATTGAATCCATGTAAAACGCGAAACTATCGGTATAGCTCTCGGCGATAAAAATCTATGCACATCCTCCTCATCCACCAGGCCTTCGCCGCCCTCGATGAACCCGGCGGCACCCGCCACCATGAATTTGCCCGCTGTCTGGCGGCGCAGGGCCACCGCGTGACGGTGGTCGCCAGCCCGGTCAGCTATTTGACCGGCGTCTCAAAGCGCGAGCGGGTACCCTGGGTGTCCCAACAGGACGGCGGGGAGGGCGTGACCATCCTGCGGGCCTATACTTACGCCGCTTTGCATCGCAGCTTTGTCCACCGGATATTCAGCTTCTTCAGCTTCATGGTTTCATCTTTCTTGATTGGCTTGAAGGTAAGGGAGGTTGATTTGATCTGGGGAACTTCGCCGCCTATTTTTCAGGGTTTGACCGCCTGGGCGTTGGCGCGTTTGAAGCGGGCGGCGTTCTTGTTCGAGGTGCGCGATCTGTGGCCCGCTTTCGCGGTTGCAGTGGGGGTGCTGCGAAATCCCCTGCTCATCCGGGCCACGGAATGGCTGGAACGCTTCCTCTACCGGCGGGCCGACCAGGTGGTGGTCAACTCGCCGGGATTCCTCGACCACGTAGCCGAACGAGGAGCCAAAGATGCGGCTTTGGTCACGAACGGGGCCGACTCGCATATGTTCGATCCCCAGGCGGGGGGGCGGGAGTTCCGGCAGCGACATGGCATGGTGGATAAATTCGTCGTCATGTACGCGGGGGCGCACGGCATGTCCAATGACCTGGGAGTCGCACTTGAAGCTGCTGATCTATTGGCCGACCGGGATGACATCCTCATCGCCTTGCTGGGCGACGGCAAGGAGAAGCCCGCCTTGGAGGCCCGCGCCGCGGAGAAGGAACTCCCCAACCTGATCTTCCTCCCGCCGGTCCCCAAGACTCAAATGCCCGAAGCTCTGGCCGCCGCCGACGCCTGCATCGCCATCCTCAAGCCCATTCCCCTTTATGCCACGGTGTATCCGAACAAGGTTTTCGATTACATGGCCGCTGCCCGAGCGGTCATCCTGGCGATCGACGGAGTGATCCGGGAGGTGGTGGAGGGGGCTAACGCCGGGGTCTTCGTCCCGCCTGGCGACCCGGAAGCCCTGGCAGAGACCATCCGAAATTTGGCCGACGACCCTGCGTTATGCCGGGCCATGGGCCTGGCCGGACACCGGCACGTGGCGGAGAATTTTGACCGGGAGAAATTGGCGGGGGAGTTGGCACGGATAATGCAATCTTTGGTCAAGAAGAAAGACCGCTGATTTGCTGAGAGTACGATTGGACAAGGTATAATTCCCCCATGGCCCGTAACCGCAAACGCGATGATATGACCGTTGACGAACTGCGCCGCCTTTTGGTGGAGAAACGGCGCGCCGCTCGCAAGGAACGCCTGGAACGCTTCCGGCGCACCGGGCGGGCTGTGGTGGTGGCATCCGACAACGAGGCCCCTTTCCTGGGGGATTTGCGGGCCAGCCCCCTGGACGATTTCGACGACGATGCGGGGACTGCGCCGGTCTCAATCCGCAGGCGCATTTTTGACCGTTTCCTGCTGGTGATCGAGGTGTTGGCCGTGGTTGGGTTGGGGGTCATCTTGCTCAATGGATTGGGGGTCCTCAACCAACTCAATGAAGAATTCGCCTCCGCTTTGGTACAGCCTACCTTCACGCCCACTCCGCTGGTGATGGCGGTGATTCTGCCCTCCGGCCATACCCCGCCCGATTCTCCCGGCGGCGCGAAGTATAACGAGGCCGAGATTCCCGAACACCTGCGGCCCCTGGTGCAGACCCTGAGGGAGATCGCCATCCCCACCCCTGGCCCGGAGCACGCGCTCCGCATCCAGATCCCCGCTATTGACGTGGATGCGCCCATCGTGCAGGGCGACGGCTGGGAGCAGTTGAAGAAAGGCGTCGCTCAGCACATCGGCACCGCCAACCCCGGCGAGAACGGCAACCTGGTGCTCTCGGCCCATAACGACATCTTTGGAGAGATCTTCCGCTACCTGGAGGACCTCCGGCCCGGCGACCTGATCATCCTCCACACCAACCAACGCACCTACACTTATATAATCACTGAAATCCTGATCGTCGAACCCACCCAGGTGCAGGTGATGGACCCCACCCGCGACCCGACGGTGACTTTGATCTCTTGCTATCCTTACCGGATAGACAATAAGCGCATTGTGGTGATCGCTAAATTGCAGAATTAGGGAGAGTTGTATTCTTGGATGAGTAAATAATGGGACTGAGACGACCCGGCGGGTCGTCTCTACGTTTTTTCCACCACCCAGAAATGCGACAGACCCAATGTCCTCAGCGGGGTGCGTTCCAGGAATTGCAGAACATCCCGGAGGATTCGGCCCACGGTCGGCGCGCGAGCGATGATGTTGTCGTAGCCCCCGAAGAGGATGGTCTGGGTGACGAAGCGCACGGGGAGGCCTTTGAACAGCCGGGTCAGGTCTCGGCGGGTGTAGACCTCCACGTGGGGGGCCAGACGGTCTCGCAGGGTGCGGGGCAGGTAGTTGACCAGGGGTATATTGCCGAAGCGATAATTCCCCCGCCAGTAGATCCCGTGAGTCTCGACGGGGTAGCCGCGGTTGGGGCAGAACAGCGCCAAACGCCCGCCGGGGCGCAGGGTGCGCACCATCTCGGCGATGGCGGCTCGGTCATCCTGGACGTGTTCCAGCACTTCGTGGCTCAAGATCAGGTCGAAGGAATCGGCGGGGAAGGGGGTGTTTTCTCCGGCAGCGCTAAGCAGGAGGTCAGAATATTGGCTGGCTACCTGCACCCGGGGGAATTCGATGTCGAAGCCGAAGACTCGGTTGGCGTTGGGGATCAGGTGGCCCAGATACATCCCCACCCCGCAGCCGCTGACCAGTACGTCGCCTTCCAGCCGTTCCCCGGCGGCCTCCAGGATCATGTCCAGGCGGCGTTCTTGCCCCTCCCGCCAGACGGAGGAGGGTTCGCCTCGGACGGCGGCTTTGTCCAGGTCTCGTTGGGTCATTTATTGAAACCTCACCGTCCCTTCCTCCCCCAATGGATGGCGACAGAGCCGAACATCACCCGGCGGAAGTCCACCTCTGCGAAGCCTGCCTCGACCATCAAGTCGGCCAGTTCTTCGGCGTGGAGGAAGTTGTCGGTGGAGTCGGGCAAGTAGGCGTAGGACTCCCGGTCTCCGGTCAGCAGACCGCCAAGAGTGGGGACAATGACTCGCATGTGGAATTGGATCAATGGGTAGAGCAGATTGCGCTTGGGGCGGGTAGTGTCCAGGGCGACGACCCGGCCGCCGGGCTTGAGTACCCGGTGCATCTCGGTCAACGCCTGGGGGACGTCGGTCACGTTGCGGAGCAAGAAGCCGGAGATGACCGAGTCAAAGGTCGCCGGGGGGAACGGCAGCTTGAGCGCGTTCGCGCTGGCCCAATCTGGAGCCAGACCGTTGGCGCGCTGACGCCCGACCTGCATCATCTCCCAGGTGAAGTCGGCGGCCAGGGGGCGGCAATCGGGATTCTGGCGCAGGGCCTCGTAGACCAGGTCGCCGGTGCCCGCGCCCATATCCAGCAGGCGCGCGCCGGGACGCAGCCCGGCCCGGCGGATGACCTCCCGCCGCCAACGCATATCCTGCCCGGCGGTGTTGATCCGGTTCAGCAGGTCGTAGCGGTGGGCAATGCGGGTGAACATCGCCTGGACGTAGCGCTCCCGTTCAGAGCCGGTTAGATTTGCCATGAACCTTCCAAAATCGTTAGCATCGGCCCAATGCTACCACAGGCTGGGCCGCTGGTGGTAAAATTCTAGGCAATACCTTCACGTCGAGGACAACACATGAAAATCGTCGAAAACCTGGCCCATTGGCTCACCGTTTTCCAGGAGGGCTGGCTGGCGAATCTCAAGGAAACCGGCCAAGTGGATTGGAATCTATACGAATATCCCCGCAACAGTGCGGCGCTCGGCGGGCCGGGGGTCAACCTGGCGGAAAGCCGCCTGATGCTGGTCTCCACCGCGGGGGCTTATTTGAAAGACGGACAAGAGCCTTTCGATTGCGACAGCCTCTTTGGGGACTACAGCATTCGCACTTTCCCCTTCAGTACGCCCTGGGATGAGCTCACTCTCTCCCACACCCACTACGACCACTCCGCGGTGAACGCCGACCATCAGACGCTGCTGCCCTTCGAACACCTGGCTGATATGGTGGAAGAAGGCCTGATCGGCGAGTTGGCTCCCTCGGTGGTCAGTTTCAGCGGCTACCATCCCAACGTGTGGAAGGTGGTGAAGGAACTGACTCCCGCCGTTTTGGAGGTCGCCAAAGACGAGGCGGTGGACGCAGTTTTGCTGGTCCCGGCTTGACCGCTTTGCATTCAGTCCGTTGGACTGATCGCACGCGGTTTGGAGCGAGAGGGCATCGCCACCACGCTCAGCAGTTGGAGCAGCGCTCAGGTGCGGCGCACGTCCCCGCCCCGCGCCACGGTCACCAAGCTGGCACGAGGCAGCACGCTGGGCAAGCCCGGCGACGCCGCACAGCAGCGCCGGGTATTGGAAGCCACTCTTTCCTTGCTGGCGCAGGACGCGCCCATAGAGCCGGTGTATCTGGAGGAGAGCGCGGAGGAGTAGGAGGGGGTGTATTTCAGTTTTGGAGGCAACATAGCGACTAAAGTCGCACCAACAACTACGAAGTCCACCCTTCGGCGGACTAAAACATCGTCAAGTCGGCGCAGGCCGACTTCTTAAAAGTTTGTGTGACTTTAGTCACTCAAATCCCCAAACTGAAATGCACCCAGTAGGAGGCCGGTAGAACTTGAAGCGGCCTTGCGATTCCCTCTTGACTGGGATATAATCCCAAAGCGATAAAATCCCCTCGCGTTTGACAATCGGGGCGTGGCGCAGCCCGGCTAGCGCGCACCGTTCGGGTCGGTGAGGTCGGAGGTTCAAATCCTCTCGCCCCGACAGAAAAGACCACTTTAGAGTGGTCTTTTTCTTTTGCGTTTGAATAGCGCAGATTGGCTAACGCGCGCCGTCTGGTCGTGTGAGTGGCGACGCAAGCGTCACGGGAGGTTCAAATCCTCTCGCCCCGACTAAAAGAGAGACCACGAATAGTGGTCTCTTTGCTTATCTGTCTGAAATATTGGCGCAGCCCGGCTAGCGCGCACCGTCGGGTCGTGTGAGTGGCGACGCAGGCGTCGCGGGAGGTTCAAATCCTCTCGCCCCGACTGTATTCAAAAAAAGGTTCTTTTTGCGGAGTTTATCACCGTGAGCAGAACCTTTTTGTGGTATATAATAGTTATTCATAACCTCAAATTTAGTTTAGGTAACTAAAAAAGATTTACGAATAATAAGTTGGTGAGATTGTTGTATCAAAGTTAAATCCTATTACCTAAAATAAAAAAGGTGCTAGGAATGATAAAGTTTTGAAGGGTATTGAAAATGCCAATAAAGGATGGTGTGGGTTTTAGCAGGTTGACCCCTATAAAATTACTACACTTTGAATCTATACTTAATATGCATATTAGCATAACAGATGCAGTGTTGAAAAAATACACTTACTACACCCAGAGTTATTACTATTTAGATGCAACTGCGGGGCCTGGAAAATACCTCGTAGAAGGAAAAGAAATAACTGGCAGTCCATTAGTATTCCTAAAAATAGCTGAAACCAAGAAGATTAATTATCGAGCCGATTTTCTTGAAATAAAGGATTCAAATGTAGAATCTTTGAGTAAATACCTGCCCAAACTTAATTTTGGGATTGCTAATGTACACTGCTGCGACTATGTTACAAAAGTGAAAGAATTGTATTCCAAAGAGAATAGTAAAATACTCGGTTTGTTTTTTGTTGATCCTACAACTGGAATTCCAGATTTTGAAACAATTGCACATGTTTCTGAAATGCGACCAAGAATGGAAATTTTAATTTATTTGTCCGCGGGAAACTTAAAAAGGGAATTTGGCATTACAGATCAAAAACTATCCGATTACATTAATATGATTGACAAGAAACATTGGTTGGTGAGAAAACCTATTCGTGGAGATGCTCACCAATGGACATTTTTACTTGGGAGTAACACTAATATCTTCAAAGATTATAAAAAGATCGAATTTTACCGAATGAATTCAAAAGATGCTCAAGCATTTTTCCCAAAGCTAAATTTCAGTAAAAAACAACAAATGGATAGGCTACAGAAGAACTTCTTTGATCAAGTAGATGAAAACTAATGATTCAAATAAGAAACATATGTGCTAAAATATACTCAGATATTTCTTAAGAGGTTCAAAAGGTCAACACTATGGCTAACAAATCTAAAATTGAGTGGACTGAATCAACCTGGAATCCGATTACAGGCTGTACTAAGATTAGTCCTGGATGCAAAAATTGTTATGCTGAGCGAATGTCTCGAAGGCTACAAGCAATGGGGAATCCAAGTTATTCGAATGGATTCACTCTAACTTGCCACGAGCATTTATTAGCTCGTCCCCTCAAATGGAAAAAGCCGCAAATGATTTTTGTGAATTCAATGAGTGATTTGTTTCATAAGGATGTGTCAATCAAATTTCTCCACAAGATATTTAATATAATGCATCAAGCTCATTGGCATACATTTCAAATCCTCACAAAACGGTCTTCAAGATTACTTGAATTGAATCCAATAATTGAATGGTCTGACAATATATGGATGGGAGTAAGTATTGAAAATGCTGATTATAAGTATCGTATTGACAATCTAAGGAAAACAGAAGCTAAGATTAAGTTTTTATCTTTAGAGCCACTACTTGGCCCTCTCGGTCGGCTGGACTTAACAGATATTGATTGGGTAATAGTTGGAGGAGAATCTGGCCCTAAAGCTAGAATGATTGAAAAAGAATGGGTTTTAGAAATTAAAGAACAATGTTTATCAAGAGACGTTCCTTTCTTTTTCAAGCAGTGGGGAGGAAAGAATAAGAAGAAAGCTGGAAGATTACTGGAAAATCGGACATGGGATGGGATGCCTCTAATTGCTCAGAGTACAACCTAACATCTTCATAATGTGCTTTTTGTCTGTTGACAAATATTACATAGGGAATAATCAGAATTATAACTGGACCGGGATTATAGGCGGGAGTTGATCCTGTGCAGACCCAGACACATAAAGAGAGACCACCATTCCGGTGGTCTCTTTAATTCTTCTCAAATTGAAAGTTTTCTGCTATTCCCCCGTCTCAACCCGCGCGGCAATCCAGGCAATGCGACAGCCAGGGCGGATGGCCTATTTTGGCGGCCACGGCTTCAAGTTCGGCTTCGGAGACGGTGGCTTCGCCGCAGAGGGGGCATATGGCCCGGGGGGATTGGCGCAGCGAGACAAGGTCTTCGTTCAGCGCATCGCCCGACATAGAAAGGGCGCCCTCTGTACAGACCTTCTCACACTTATCACAGCCGATGCACAGGCTTGAGGCCAACCACAAGACGGTGGTTTGGTCGTCTTCGTGGATGTAGAGGGCATGGGTGGGGCAGGCCTGAACGCAGAAGCCACATAGATTGCAGTTTTCAACTTCGGGGATTTGGGGCAGTCCCAGTCGGTCGCCGGACTGGGCGGGGCGAGGGCGTTTTTTCTCCTCCAGGCTGGCGATCAAGAGATGTCCAATGGCTATCCAGGCCGGGTAGGGACTGCGGGTCAGTGCGCGGCCTACTCCCGGCAGCCAACGTCCGGCGTGCTGTTGGATGAACAGTTTTCTGGCTCTGCGCCATTGACCGCTCTCTTGGGGATGTTCGCTTTCCTTTTGGGCCAGGAAGGCCAGGAAAGCCAATTCCATGCTGGCGTGGTCGGGGAGTTCGGCGGAGTTGGTCTCTAACCCCACTTCCCGGTAAAGGCTCTGTACTGTGAAGGTGGCCGGCCCCGGGATGCGGCCATTCAGGTATTGAGATTCATACAGCCAGATTGAGGGGCTGCCGGGGCCGAGGAATAAAGTTTCATACTCGGCCAGACGGGTTTGCGGCGAACCGGCGGAAACTTCCACCAGGGCTATGACCGCCTCAGTCCAGCCTTCGGAGAGGCGCGCCGCGGCCAGTTCACTGGCCGCAGAAAACAGCGGCCAGCCGCGGCCCGGCTCGGCCAGCCAGTTGGCGCTCCTTCCCCCGCCCCGCACAGCGGGAGATGGGGAAGGGGCCAACGCTTCGGCCAGACGGGCATAAAGACTCGCCAACGATCCGGCGTAGGGGGTCATTTTATTTTTGGAGCAGCTTGCCAAAATTGGAAAGGATATCTATTGGGAGAGGCAGGATGGTGGCGTTCTGCTCGCTGGCAACTTCTACCAGGGTTTGCAGGTAGCGCAGTTGTAAACTGGCCGGGGAAGCCGAAAGGATGTCGGCCGCTTCGGCCAAAGCTACCGCGGCCTCACGCTCACCGTCGGCGTGGATGATCTTGGCTCGTTTTTCACGTTCGGCCTCAGCCTGGCGGGCCATGGAACGCTGCAAACTTTCGGGCAGCAGCACGTCCTTGACTTCCACGATCCCCGCCTCCACACCCCAGGGTTCGGTGTGGTCGTCAATGATCTCCCGCAGGCGCTCATTGATCCGGTCGCGGTGGGCCAGCAGTTCATCCAGGTCGGATTGGCCCAGCACGCTACGCAGGGTGGTGAGGGCGAACTGGCCGGTGGCGGTGGCGTAATTTTTCACCGTGGTGATGGCGTCGCAGGCGTTGACCACCCGGTAAAACACCACCGCGTCCACCTCAACGGTGACGTTGTCGCGGGTGATGACTTCCTGCGGCTCCACCACCAGGGTATCCACCCGCATGTCCACTTTGATCATGCGTTCAACGAAGGGGATGATGAAGTTCAGCCCGGGGCCGCGCTCTTTGCGCAGCTTCCCGAAGCGGAACACCACTCCGCGTTCGTACTGCCAGATGACCTTGACGGAGGGAACGAGGATGACGAGCGCGGCTACGACTCCAATTGCAACGTACAAAATTTGGGTTTGATCCATTGGGTACTCCTTACATAGTTTCCAGTTTTATTGAAAATAGGGCTTGTCTGAATCTTCCTCTCCGCCTTTGAGGATCCAGCGGATGAGCAAGAAATAAATGGTGGCTGCCAGGCCGATCACGGCGAGCACGATCAGGCCGCCGGGGCCAGCCGAAGTTAAAAGTGAGGATATAAAATCAATGATGGGCATATTTTATTCTCCTGGCGAACGTTTTTGGCGATAATCGCCGAAGACCCGGCGTTTCCGCGTTTTGGTGAAGTGTTTCTCGGCGCCTTCGACGACATCTTCCTCCACCGTCTCCCAGATCGGGATAATGGGGAAGAAGCGGGTGAATATAGAATAAAGCAAGACCACCCCGGCGAAGCAGGCCGCGGTGATGGCAACTTCCGTCCAGGTGGGAGTGTAAGAGCCTTGCACCAACTCGTACAGCAAGCGGGGCCGGGTCTCGGTGGGGATGATGACGACGTACCGCTCCAGCCACATCCCGATGTTGATCAGCACCGAGGCGGCAACCAACCAGCCGATGCTGTCCTTGCCCTTGAAGATTAAGATGTACAAAGGGATGATAAAAACAGAGATGGTCATGATCCAGAATAGCCCCGCAAAATCTCCGATGAACTTCTGCCAGAATATTTCCATCTCCTCCGGGATGCTGCCGTAGAAGATGGTCATGAACTCGGCGATCATCATGTACAGCCAGCCTAGAGAGAAAACGATGAGCAGCTTGCGCAGGGAGTTGAAAATGCTGATGGGCAAGGCCTCGGCCAAATTGTAGACCTTGCGCAAGATCGCCAGGGCAATGACGACCGCCGCAGTGCCAGAGAAAATGGCGCCCAGCAGGAAGAAAGGGCCGATGAGGGCGGTATGCCATCCGGGTTGGATGGTCATGCCGAACACCCACGAAACCACGGTATGCACGGTGATGACCAGCAGGGTCATGAAGATCGCCATGTAGTCCATCACCTTCTCCAGGCGGTGGAATTGCTCCGGGCGCCCTTGCCAGCCCAGAGACAGAATTTCGTACATTTTGTGCTGCCAGGCAGGGACCTCGGTGAGGCGGTCTCGCATCAAGGCCAGGTCAGGCAGGAGGGCCAGGTAGAAGAAGACCGCGCTGGAGAACATATAAAGGGAGACGGCGGTGAAGTCCCACAAAAGAGGCGACTCGAAACGCCCATAGAAGATGACGTTTAGGAGGCGTTCGGGGCGGCCCATGTCGGCGGTGATGCTGGCGAGGCCAAAAGGCAGGCTGAAAATGGTGATGGCTTCGGCGGCCCGGGCGATGGGGTTGCGCCAACTGGCTCCGAAAAGCCGCAAGATGGCGGAGATAAAGGTGCCGGAGTGGGCCAGACCGATGAAGAAAACAAAGTTGGTGATGTAGACGCCCCAGTAAATGGGCCGGTTCATCCCGGTGACGCCCAATCCGAGCATGAATTGCCGGGCGTAGGCGTAAAGCCCCGCGCCGATGACGCCCAATAAGGCTATCCAAAGCAAGTAATCTCTTCCCCCGCTGAAGTCCTTCACCGGGGCCAGAAGAGATTCTTCCTGGGGGTGTTGGGGATGATAGGTATTCTCTCGCCGCATTGATTTATCCTTCGTGGAGGTAGATTACTTTGGGATGGGTGCCGGCTTCTTCAAGCAGGCGGAAAGCCCGGCGGCTTTGGGCGAGGATGGAGACCGTAGAGGCGGGTTCTTCCAGGTCGCCGAAGAAGCGGGCTTTGCCGGTGCAGGTCTGCACGCAGGCGGGGACGTATTCGTCGGTGCGGAACTCCCGTTCTTCTGCGTCCGCTCTAGCCCGGGCTTTGTGCAGCCGGTGGATGCAGAAGGTGCATTTCTCGACGGTTCCCTTGGGGCGGATGGCGGGGCCTTCCAGGTCGCCTTGTCCGGTGATCCGGTCGGGGTTGAGAGACCGTTCCAGCCCCTCTTCCCATTCAGGCGCGTACCAGTTGAAATAGCGCACGCCGTAGGGGCAGGCGACGGTGCAGAAACGGCAGCCGATGCAGCGGATGTAGTTCTGGCGCACGATGCCTTCTTCGTCCTGGTAGGTTGCCTCTACGGGGCAGACCTTGACGCAGGGCGGGTTCTCGCAGTGCATGCAGGGCCGAGTCAGGAATTTTGACTGGGCGCTGGCGATAGCGCCTTCTTCCTCGGCTCGCAGGGGGAAAACGTCATTCCACAGCATGGAACGCCCCAGGGCCGACTCCTCGGGGGTGACGACCGGGGTATTGTTTTCGGCTCGGCAAGCGATGCTGCACCCCTGGCAGGCCACGCACTTATCTAAATCAATGACCATTGACCATTTAGGCATGGGGATATTTACTTCCTTTTGGGAGCATAAGGTTTTGGAGGATCATGCTCGGTATACCTTCACCCGGGTATTGGTGAACGAGGCCAACCCAGAGAAGGGTTCGCTGGCCGGGTTGAGGATTTCCAGGCCGTTCACCCCGCGGTCTTTGGCCCAGCGGCCCACCGCGCGGTGGCCCTGGTTGTGGGGGATGTTCACCACGCCGGGGTGCATGCTCTTGACCAGGCGGATCTTGGTCTGCACTTTGCCAAAGGGGCTTTCCACCCAGACCTCTTCTTTGTTATGGAATCCCAGATGGTGGGCGGTCTCTTCGTTCATTTCCACCCAGCTATCCCACCGCTCACCCACCACCATCCCGCTGATCTCCTGCAAGGAGGGCAGGTTGGCGGCGTAGCTGTAGGGGCCTAGACTCATTAAAGTGACCACGTTGAGGACGTAGGGGTATTCCTCTTCGTCGCCGATGTAGGTTACTGCTTCGTGATGGGGCAGGTAGAGAGTATCGCCGAACACCCCTTTGCTTATCGAGGCGAGTTTTTCTTCGTCCATCTCATCGAATAGACATTTCAATTCGCGGCTGTAGAAATCGAAGCGGCCATCCCGGGGCGCTTTCCGGCGGTCCCGGCCGACCACTTCGCTCACCCAGCGGTCGCTGCCCCGGCGGCTGTAATGGTAGCCAGGCACCATCCAGACGCCCAGTTCGACCAGCGTATCCCAGTCGGTGCCGATATTGACCAGGCGTTCTTGGAGCAGTTCTTGGTAGGAAGACCAGGGGAAAGCCATCCCGACCGGGCCGCCCATCGCCTGGGCAACCTGGAGAAAGAAGTCGCCGGTGTTCATGGTGTCGTGCAGGGGTTCTACAACCGGCTGGCGCAAGGCCACGCCGGGGTATCCCAGGCCTTCCATGTAATCGTCTTGCCAGCGTTCCAGGAAGGTCGGCTCAGGCAAGACCAGGTCGGCGTATTGGGCGGTCTCGTCCATGAAGGTGGCAAAAGAGACGATGAAGGGGATCTTTTCGAAGGCTTCGATAAAACGGTCTCCGCCTGGGGCTGCGTACACCGGATTAGCGTCATACAGGAAGAGGGCTTCCAAAGGATAGCCTTCCAGCACCCGGTCGGCCACCGCCTGGTAGGCGTAGCGTCCCAGAGGGAATTCCGTTCCGGCGCCATCCACTCGCTCGGACTGCCGCCCGGCCTCGGCGATGGGGTCTTTGGGCAAGGCGGGCCAGGGGGGGCAGTCGGGGTAGCGCTGGGTGAGCACGCCGCCCGGAATCTCCAGGCTTCCCACCAGCGCGTTGAGGATGTGAATGGCCATGGCGGCTGATATGCCGTTCATGCTGCCGTTCAATAACCCGCCCTTGCCGGGCAGGATGGCAACCGCAGGGGCGTTGCCCGAAAATTCTCCCGCAATACGGGAGATGATGGTGGCGGGAACGCCGGTGATCTGTTCGACTCGGCGGGGGTCGTAGTTTTCCAGGACGAAGGTCTTGAAGCCTTTATGCAGGCGGCCATCGTCATCGGTGAAGTCTTCAAAACCAAAGCCATAGTTATGGACAAAATCAGAGTCAAAACGTCCGGTCTCGATGATCACGTGGGCGATGCCCAGGGCAAAGGCGGCATCGGTTCCGGGCAGGATGGAGATCCACTCGTCGGCCTTGCCTCCGCTCACGCCCTGGCGAGGGTCAACGATGACGACCTTGCCGCGGGTGGAGCGTCCCCGGCGCAGGTAGGAATACCCTGATGCCATCCGCTGGGGGGTGCGCCCGGCTTCTAATAGGCCGGCCCCGAAGCTCAGCACGAAATTGCTGTTTTCCAGGTCGTAGGCGGGCAGGTCGTAAATTCCCTGGGTGAATAGGGAGCCGAGCTTGGCGGCTTCAATGTTCATGCTGTCGTGGGAGACCGCGTTGGGGGAGCCGACCGCGCTCATGAAGCGTTCCAGGAAGGAGCGCATTTGGCCGCGGGTTTCTCCATAGAGGACCGCGCTTTGTTCAGGACGCCCGGAAGAACGGAGGTCGAGAAGTTTCCCGGCGGTAAGATTGATTGCGGATTCCCACGAAATTGATTCCCACTCCCCGGCGCCCCGCTCGCCAATCCGGCGCATTGGGCCAGTCAAGCGGTCGGGGTTGTAGAGCAGTTCGGGGGCGGCTTGCCCCTTGGGGCAGAGTGCGCCCATGTTGATGGGGTGCATGGGGCTGCCTTCCAGCTTGACCAGGTTTCCGTCGCTCACCCGGGCCAACATCCCGCACCCGCTGGGGCATAATAAACAAACCGTGGGGACGATCTTTTCCACGGCGGTGGTTTCGAGAGTAGTATTTTGGGTCTTGGTTGAATTCTCTTTCAGGAGGTTCAACAAGCCCTGTACAGTCCCCAGGGTGGCCGCGCCCCCCATGACGCCGGCGGATAGTTTGAGGAATTCCCGGCGAGAAACGTTTTTATCTTGGGTCATGTCAATTCCCTCCACAGGCTTCACCGGTTTCGTTATCTTCACAGGTGAAGTCTGCCGGGGGAAGGGGGTAGCTGTTGGGAGCCGGGTCTATGCGTCCAGAGGCAATTCCGGCTACGTACTCCACCAGCGCAGCTAACTGTTCGTCGGTGAATTGGCCTTCAAATCCGGGCATCCCGCTGCGTTGGCGTCCCCGCAGGATGGCGCTCTCGATCTTGATGTCGGTCAACCCAGTGCCGGTGATGGTGGGGCCAAAGAGGCCTTCGCCGGAGGCGCCGTGGCAGCCCGCGCAGGCCAGGTCATAGAGTTCCAGCCCCTCGCTCACCCCGGGAGCGATCAATACGTTCTCCAGTATGGGGACTTCGTCGGGGTTGCCCTGGGCCGACCACAACATGCCCCGCAGGGTGCGCGGCCCGCCGCCGCCGGGGTTAACGTGGCAAACCGCACAGGGTTCTCCGGTGCGGTCTGCGAATTCGGGCAAGGCATGGGCCGGTTTTTCGCCGAAGATCAACCCAACGGCGAGCAAGGTGAGCAATCCAATCCCGCCCAGCCAGAGGTATCGAGCCATTCTATGAAGTAATCTTTTCATAAGTGCGTCCTGAATACAAACAATCTTTGTGTATTTTGTAACTATTATATCAGGTTTACCATTTTACCGTTAATAAAAACCGCTTCAACGAGACTGCCAGAGGTCTTTTTGCTGAATCCTCTGGCAGTCTATTTTTCTTACGTGATTTTACTCGCTACCTTCAAGTTCTTTTAGGGAAGGGTTTGAGCAAAGGCTAACAGGTCAGCGAGGTCTGCTGTGCTCCAACCGAGGGCGCGGCCGGAGGGCATGCTGGAGGCTGGCTGTCCGAAGGAAGCTTTGTGGATGAACTCCCAGGGGTTGCCATTGGCCAGACCGCCGATGTACGTGGGGTCGTCAGCGGAGCCGAAGTTGATCTGGGTGCCGTCGGCGCCGTGGCAGGGAGTGCAGGTCGCGGCGTAAAGCGTCTCACCATTCTCTGCGTTGCCGTTGGCGGACTTGTCTTCATTGATGTACAGGCTCATGTCAATCATGCCGTTTTGAAGGAAGGCAGCCAGTTGGCCGAGAGTGTCTTCGTCCATGAACATGGAGAAGTCGTGGTCGGGGTTCATGCCGCCGCTCAGCCAGGCTACGATATCCTCAGTGGACATTTCGGAGGCCTGGTAAACGCCGGTGAAGCCGGTGAAGTGGGAGCCGGAGCCGTAGGCCCCATCAGCGCCCTGGTAGTCCCAACCGTGGCATTCCTTGCAGCGCCAGGTATCCTTGCCGCTGCGGGTGTTGGTGTCCTGGGTGGCCCAGAGAGGATTGTCGTCCTCCGGGGCGTCCAGTCCCAAAACGGCCCACCACTTGTCGTAGAGCAGTCCACCAGCGATTGCGGCGGGGTCTACGTTTTCGGGGGCTTCGGTGGGGAGGGTCTGGGCGAAGGCCAAAACTGCGCCTATTTCATCCAGGCTCCAGCCGATGTCTATGGACGAGGGCATACCGGTTCCAGGTTGTCCGAAGCGCATCTTGTGGATGAATTCCCAGGGGTTGTCGGTGGCGATGGTGCCGACATAGTCGGGATCATCGGCGGCGCCAAAGTTGATCTGGCGGCCGTCTTCGCCGTGGCAGTCAGCGCAGGTTGACAGATAGAGCGCTTCGCCGGTCTCCAGGTCGTCGCTCAAAGCCATCTTGTCCTCGATGACCAGGGATGAGTCGAGCATCTCTTGGCTGATGAAGAGGGCCATGTCAACCAGGGCTTGCTCGTCCATCACGGTGGAGAAATCGTGGTCGGGGTTCACGCCGCCGGTCAGGGCGTCTAGGATCTCGCTGGGGTCAGCGCCGTCCAGGCTGAAAACGCCGGGGAATCCGGTGGAGTGGGAGCCGGAGCTGTAAGCGCCTTCGGCGCCTTTGTAATCCCAACCGTGGCATTCCTTGCAGCGCCAGGTGTCCTTGCCGCTTCGGGTGTTGGTGTCCTGGGTGGCCCAGAGGGGATGGTCATCCTCAGGGGTGTCTGCGCCCAGAACTACCCACCACTTGTCGTACATGAGGCCGCCGCGGAGCGGGTCTCCGACCAGTTCCGCCGGGGGGGGCACCTCGGTGTCGGGGGGCGGTACGTCGGTCGCTGCGGCGGGGGGATCGGTCGGGGCGGGGGCATCTGTTGCCGTGGTGCACGCGCCTATGATCAACGCCAGACCTAGTACCATAAGAAGAATCGATGGTCCAAAACGTTTTTGCATTGTACTCCTCCAAACATAGTTGATTTTGTCTTACATTAACCCAATATTAAAGCAACTACGCGTCTTTTTGATGTACCAAAGTGTCGCGATCGCGTCCTCGTGAGAGTTTAGGGGAAAGAAAGATTTGGGATAGGGTGACAAGTGGTATATAATGGAATCACTTGATTTTTGGATTTCGTTTTGATATTTGTGAAAGTTGATATCACATGACCTCTTCTATAAGTGACCAATTCCGCCGGGTTCAGATAATCCGTTTCGTATTGCCTATTGTTCTTTTTTTGATCGTAGTCTCCTATGAAACCTGGGAACACATTCTGATACTGGGGGAACTCCGTATAGACATCCACTGGACCTCGGAAGTATTATTTTTTGGGATACTAGGCCCTTTGGCGGTTTTTATTGTGCTCTCTCACGTTGTCTCCCTTATGGGAGAACAACAGAGTGCGGCGACGAAACTAGAAGCCCTGAACCAAGACCTGGAGTTAAAGGTTGCTATACGGACTGAAACCCTGGCGGCTCGCAATATCGAACTGGCCCAGGCCAACGCCGAACTGCAGCAGTTGGACCAGCTCAAATCGGACTTTGTCTCTCTGGTAAGCCACGAACTGCGGGGGCCGCTTACCACCCTGAACGGCGGGCTGGAAGTGGCCTTGCAGCATGCTGATGATATGCCCGAAGAAGCGGGCCGCATTCTGCGGGTGATCTCCAGGGAGAGCGAACGCCTGACCCAGTTTGTGAAGAACATTCTGGACGTGTCCCGGTTGGAGGCGGGGAAGCTGGCCCTCAACATGGGGCCGGTGGCTGTGCTGCCTCTGCTGCAACGCTGTATTGAAATTGCCTATCCCAACGAGAAGCGGGTGGTTATTCTGAATGCAGCCGCGGACCTGCCTCCCGTCTGGGCCGACGAAATTTACCTCGAACGAGTTATCTTGAACCTGTTGACCAATGCAGACAAGTATTCCCCTCATGATGCGCCCATAGCGTTTGACATTCAGGGGGGAGAGGAATGCCTGGAGATCACCGTCACCGATCATGGGTCTGGCATCCCTCGGGAGGCGCAGCCCACGGTTTTCGACCGTTTCCATCGCCTGGAACGCGGGGATACGATTTCGACCAAGGGGTGGGGGTTGGGGCTGTATTTCGCCAAGGCCCTGACCGAGGCCCAGGACGGCGTGTTGACCCTTCAGTCGCCGGTGCATGATTCCGAGGATGCGCCGGGAACCGCTTTTACGTTGAGACTTCCGATCACCGGGGAGGTCCCGGAAGATGAGTAAATTGCTGCTAATTGACGATGACGAGAGCTTGATCGGATTATTGTCCGATTATCTCTCCAATCAAGGGTATGCCATCCAGGTGGCTCAGGATGGCATGAGCGGCATGCGGGAGATGTTCTCCTCCCAGCCCGATCTGGTGATCTTGGATGTCACCATGCCCAAACGGGATGGCTGGGAGACGCTGAAGCGCATCCGGGAGGTGAGCGATTTGCCGGTCATCATGCTGACGGCTCGGGATGAGGAGCACGACATCCTGAAAGGTTTTTCGTTGGGAGCGGATGATTACGTCACCAAGCCGTTCTCTTTCGCCCAGTTAGCGGCGCGGATCCAGGCGGTTCTCACCCGGGCTGAGCCTCAGCCTGACGAAACCGAGCGCGCGATCCAGATCGGCGATCTGCGGGTGGACACGCACACTCGCCAGGTCTGGCGAGGCGAAATCCACATCGCCTTGACCCCCACCGAATTCAAGCTGTTGGTGGCTTTGATGAACCGGGCCGGGGAGGTGTTATCGCCAGAGGAGTTGGTGCGCGAGGTATGGGGGCCGCAATACGCCGGTGAGGTGGGCCACGTCCGCCGCTACATCTGGCACCTGCGTAAAAAGGTGGAACCCGACCCTGAGACTCCCCGCTATATTCACAATGAACGCGGATTTGGGTATCGTTTCCAGAAGCCGGAATAAATTCCCTATTTCATCTCTGTAATTTCAAACGCTGACTTCATACCGGCACGATCTCTTCCAGGATGCGCTTGCCAATCGCTGGTTTGAGGGCGTCTTTCATCACGAGATCCACCTTGACGCCTAGCGAATCGCTCAAGTGATTCTCCAACTCGATATACTTGAACAACCCCGGAGGATCGGAGAACGTCACCAGTATATCTAAGTCGCTGTCTGAGACTTCTTCCTCTCGCACGTAGGAACCAAAAATACCCAACGTCTCGACCTGATACCGTTCTGCAAGGGACGGCAAGAGTTGGCGCAAATGCTCAAGGAGTTTGGTGAGAGCGGCTTGGGCTTCCATTACTTGATTATACTCGTTTTGCGGCAGCAAGACCTTACTTTACTTCATCTTTCAACCCGCTAATTTGCAACATGCAAACTTGCACACTTGCAACCTGCAAACCTCCACCCTGCACCTTGCCAACCTGCTATAATACCCCCATGGAAACTCCCAAGACCCCTCCCCCCGAAATGCCCCTGACGCCCCGGCCGCGGGCTGTCGTCATTGGCGCTTCTTCTGGTATTGGCGAAGCGTTGGCCCGGCGGCTGGCAGGCGAAGGCTATCTGGTGGCTGTGCTGGCCCGCCGCATGGACGCCTTGCAAAGCCTTTGTGAAGAGATCAACGCTGAAGCGGGCGAGACCCGCGCTTTCGCTTACCGGCATGACGTGTCGGAATTTGAGACCATTCCCCCGCTCTTCCAGAAGATATTGCGAGACTTGCGGCGGATTGATCTGTTGGCGTACCTCTCTGGGACCAATCCAGGCGTCGAGCTGGACGAGTTCAGTTTCCCCAAAGACCGGCGGATGGTGGAGGTCAATCTGCTGGGGGGGATGGCCTGGCTGGGGCAGGCGGCCACATTATTCGAGCGTATGGGCGCGGGGCAGATCGTGGGGGTCTCCTCGGTGGCGGCGGAGCGGGGGCGGGTCAGCAACCCCGGATACAACGCCTCCAAAGCCGGGCTGACCACTTACCTGGAAGCCCTCCGCAACCGCCTGACCCGAAAGGGCGTGAATGTCCTGACCGTGCATCCCGGCTTTGTGGACACCGCCATGCTGGGCGACATGGCGCGCGGTTTGATGGTGATCTCCACCGACCAGGCGTCCAAAGACATCTGGAAGGCGATCCGCAAACGCAGGCAATTGATTTATACGCCGAAACGCTGGCGGCTCATCATGTTCATCGTGCGCAATATCCCCTCGGCGATCTTCAGGAGGCTGTCGTTTTGAATGATGATGACGTCCTGTCGGCCGACGGCACCCTGCCCGCCGAACGCCTGACCCGGCTGGAGAATTTCGGACACTCCATCGCCGCGCCCGCCTACCGCTACCGCCCCACCAAGGTGGAGCAGATCGCGGCGTTGTTCGAGTTGGCTCGTGCCAATGGCCTCACCATCGGGCTGCGGGGGGCCGGGCGCAGCTATGGCGATGCGGCTTTGAATTCGGGGGAAATTGTACTCGACACCCGGCGCATGAACCGCATCCTGGATTGGAACCCGGAGACCGGCGTCATCCAGGTGGAGCCGGGCGTCACCATCCAGCAACTCTGGGAACACACCCTGGAGGATGGCTGGTGGCCGCCGGTGGTGCCGGGGACCATGTGTCCCACGCTGGCGGGTTGCCTGGCGATGAACGTGCATGGCAAGAACAATTGGAAAGCGGGCACTATTGGCGAGCACACTTTATCATTCACCGCTCTGCTGCCCACCGGGGAGGAAGTGACCTGCACGCCCGAAGATAATGAAGACCTGTTCTGCGCCCTCATCGGGGGCGCGGGTGTGTTGGGCGTGTTCACCGCCATCACCTTGCAGATGAAATCCATCCACTCCGGCGAACTATGGGTGGAGGCCTGGGCGGAACCCAACCTGTCCGGCCTGATGCGGGCCACTGACGAAGGCAAGGAGGCCAACGACTACGTCGTTGCCTGGGTGGACTGCACTGCGGGCGGGCGCGGTCTGGGCCGCGGACAAATGCACACCGCTGAATACCTGACTCCCGGTGAAGACGTCCATCCGGCCCGCACCCTCAGCCTGGATCACCAGATATTGCCGGATACCTTATTCGGTATCCTGCCCAAGTCGGCGCTGTACCGTTTCCTGCGGCCCTTCATGAGCAACCTGGGCATGCGGGGGGTCAATACGGCCAAATACACCATGAACCGCACCATCGGAAATAATAAGCGCTACCGGCAGTCGTTGATCGCCTTCAACTTCCTGCTGGACTACATCCCAAACTGGGAGCTGGCCTATGGCCGGGGCGGGTTGATCCAATACCAGAGCTTCCTCCCCAAAGAGACCGCCGAAGACGCCTTCCGAGAGATGCTGCGGCTGTGCAAACGGCGGCGTTTGCCCTCCTACCTGGGCGTGCTCAAACGCCACCGCCAGGATAAATTCCTGCTGTCTCATGCGGTGGATGGGTTTTCGCTGGCCCTGGATTTCCGGGTCACCCGGCGCAACCGGCCGCGGTTGAACCAAATGGCATCTGAGATGAATCAGATCGTGCTGGAGGCGGGCGGGCGATTCTATTTCGCCAAAGACAGCACGCTGACGCCTGACGTTGTCGCCCATTTCCTGGGTGAAGAGACCCTCCAAAAATTCCGTGCGCTGAAAAATCGCTGCGATCCCGAAGGCCTGCTGCAAACTGACTTGTACCGGCGGTGTTTTTTGGGGGACCAATCCGGCTCGTGAAGACCCGATGATCTGTCAAGTCCACCATCTGGGGCGAGTCCCTTACCAGGAAGCCTGGGCGCTGCAAAGCCGTCTGGCCGAAGAGATCGCCACGGGAGAACGGCCTCCGACGCTGCTCCTGCTGGAGCATCCTCACACCTATACTTTTGGGCGGCGAGGCCGGGCTGAAAACTTGCTCTGGGAGGAGGACGAGCTGGCCCGGCGGGGTGTGGAAGCGCTTTGGGTGGACCGGGGCGGGGACGTGACTTACCACGGCCCCGGCCAATTGGTCGGTTATCCTTTGCTGCCGTTAGCTCCCGGCGGCCTGCTGCCAGTGGCGCAGGATGGCAATGGACATTTGCCCCAGGCGGATTATGTCGGATACCTGCGAGACCTGGAAAAGGCCCTCGTTCAGGCGTTGGCGAGTCTGGGCGTCGAGGGCGTTCAGCGGGAGGGCTTGACCGGCGTGTGGGTGATGCCGGAATCTGGCTCGCCCGCCAAGATCGCCGCCATCGGCGTCAAGATAGATGCCCGCGGCGTCACCCAGCATGGCTTTGCCCTGAACGTCAATCCCGACATGGCCTATTGGGAGGGCATCGTCGCCTGCGGCCTGCAGGACAGCCCCGAGATCAGCATGGAAGACCTGCTGGATCCAATGCCATCTATGGCGCGGGTTAGTGAAACGGTTGTGGAGGCGCTGGGTGAGGTCTTGGGTTATCAGATGACGGCTGTAGAAGAAAGCGTTTTGGGCCTTGAAACTGGGTTACAATAGCAATTGACACCTAACCTAAAAATCAGTACACTATATGAAAAGAACCGTAGTAAATAGAGGAGACGCTTTATGACATCACAATCCTTTCAACTGGTAATGCGAAGCGGCCCCACGCCGGGGAAAGTCTTCGCCTTGACCAAAACCGAGACCATCATTGGGCGCGACGTTGGGAATGACATCGTCATAAACGACGCCGAGCTTTCCCGGCGGCATGCCCGGATCGTGCAGCAAGCCAGCGGGTTCGTGCTGGAAGACTTGGGTTCAACCAACGGCTGTTTCGTTGGCGGCCAGCGCATCACCGGCCCCTACGCCCTGCGCCCGGGCGAGTCGATCCGCTTCGGCGATAACGTGACCGTGTTGTTTGAGATCGCCGTAGCCGACCCGGATGCGACCCTGGCTTCCTCCGGCGCGCCGGAGGAAGCGCCTCCGCGCCCAGCCGCCCGGCAGCCTGCCTACCAGCCGCCAGCCCAGCCCCAGGTGGGGCAGGTGCCCGCCGCTCCATCGGCAAGATCTTCGGAAGAGAAGTCGTCCATTTTCAGCAATCCCTGGATACTGGGCGGATGCGGCTGTGCGGGATTGATCGCGGCGATCGCGGCGGCCTTGTTGGCTGTGGATTATTTCGATCTCTGGTGTTCGATACTCCCCTTCTTGTTCTCCGGCTGCTAGGTGATTGAAAAAGGATTCAATCACTGTGCAAATGCGCACAACGTGGATTTATATTTCAACTTTCATATGCGCATTTGCTAATAACGTTTTCTGGCTGAATTGATATTTATGGGAGAACGCTTTCAAAGGCGTTCTCCCTTTTAATTTGGGGGTTACGCGGTTCTTTTTTAGATTGACAACTAATTCTCACAGCTATGAAAAACGATATTCGTGAATAGATAATTGTGAATTGAGTTCGTTATGATTCTCCACTCACTACGCTCATAGTTTCTGATGAATTGCGTAACTCCTGATTAAAACAGAAGTGTATTATTGTAAAAATCTTTACATAAACATATTTATAAGCAATAGAAAATGAGATATTTGGGTATTGTATTTTTGGGAATTTAGTGTACAATTGTTCTGTATTAACTATTCGGTGGGTGTTTCGACATTGCTGCACTCGGCGGTTTTCGCCGGGGAACTGTAGATGAGCCACGCATCGAGAAGGAATATTTCCATGTATCAAAAAATAGTTATTGTTGGCAATCTCGGGGGCGATCCAGAAATGCGCTACACCCCCAGTGGCCAGGCCGTGACCAATTTCTCAGTAGCCACCAACTACCAGTATACCAACTCTGATGGCGCACAGGTCAAGGATACGACTTGGTTCCGCGTTTCAGCCTGGGGGCGGATGGCCGAGGTGTGCAACCAATACCTGAGCAAAGGCAGTAAAGTCCTGGTTGAGGGCCGCATGAATCCGGATAAAGCCACCGGCAACCCTCGGATTTTTGATCGTCAGGACGGCACCAAAGGTTCGTCCTACGAGATCACATCTGGGATTGTGAAATTCCTCTCCACCCGTGGCGAAGATGGGGCCGGTGGACAACAGGTCAGCGAGGGCGGGCCGGACATACCAGAAGACGAAATTCCCTTCTAACCGGATCATGCCATAGGCGGGCTTACCGCTCCCTGCTTGGATAGAAAAAACCGTCGGGGTGGGTTAGTGACTTGCCTCGGCGGAAGGTTTCATAAATTTATTTGTCTCTCACTCGTTTCGGGTGACAGGCGGCAGAATTTGAAGCAGGCAGTTGGGTTTAAGTCCCCGCCGTGGATAAGGAGCTGCTATGTCTGACCCCAAGTCCCCCAAACCGAAAAAAATAAAAAAAGTCGCCATGCCCCGTTGGAAACTTCCCGACGATATGGACGCGACCTACGCCAACCTGGTGCGCATTGGGCATACCCCGGCGGAGATGGTCTTCGATTTTTCGAGGCTGCTCCCCGGAGACACCCAGGCCATCATCCGGGCCAGGGTGTTGATGACGCCGCTGAGCGCCAAGCTGTTTCACAAAGCCCTGGAGGAAAATCTGTCCCGCTACGAATCGGTGTACGGTGAGATCGCCATCCCGAAGAAGCGGTCCCTGGCGGATTATCTCTTCCAACCCCCCAAGAAATCCGATGAAGAGCCGGAGGAGTGAGCGATGGATAAATTAGAACCCATAGCCGACAGCATCCATAAGGCTTTTGAAGCCAAAACTGCAGCCCGTGACCAGGCCCTCTCCCGCGCCCGGACTCTCACCCGCAACTGCGCCCACACCATCCGGGCGGTCCACCGGAACGAGGACGAACTGGCCCGCAAGACTCTGGATGAGGCCCGGCAGCAGGCCGAGACTCTGCGCGCCGACCTGGCCGAGTACCCCGACCTGTATTTCGCCGGGTACACTCAGGACGCCCTCAAAGAATTCGCCGAGGCCAGCATTGTTTATGCGCTGGTGAATGGCGGCTCGCTGCCCACCCCGGAGGAACTGGGGTTGGAGAACAACACCTATCTCAAGGGGTTGGCGGAGGTGGTGGGCGAACTGCGCCGCCGCTGTCTGGACTTGCTGCGGGGAGGCTATTCGGAGGAAGCGGAAAGCCTGTTGGGTTTCATGGATGAGATCTACGCTGTGCTGGTCACGGTAGATTACCCCGACGCCATCACCGGCGGCCTGCGGCGGTTGACCGACATCGTGCGGGGCATCACCGAACGCACCCGGGGCGACATCACCATCAGCATGCGCGAATCCCAATTGGAAGACAGCCTAAAACGCCTGGAAGCCCGCCTGGCCGGCGCGGAAGATGACTCCCCAGAGGGCGGGTAGGGTATGAAGACGCTGCGAGCTTCTGAGATCGGCGCTTTTTTGTATTGCGAGCGCGCCTGGTGGTATCAAAAGAAAGGCATCGAATCGACCAACGTGGCCGAGATGAAGACCGGCAGTGAAATTCACTACCAGCACGGCCGGAAGGTGATGGCAGCCGGGTTGATGCGGACGGTGGCTGTCCTCCTGCTGCTGGCGGGCCTGGTTGTGCTGGCGGCCTATTTCACCGGGCGGTTGCTCTAGGTTAAGCCTGCATGTTGAATCTGGCGTTTTTCCTCTTCTTCCTGGCCTTGATATTTCTGGTGCAATCGTCTCGCCAACGTCGAGCCGCGGGGTTGCCGGGCGGGCGGGTGATCTATACGGATACCGGCGCATGGGGGGAGGTGGAGAAGCCGATCTATGACTCGGCTTTGGGGCTGACCGGCAAACCTGATTATTTGGTCGAGCAGGGGAAGAGTCTCATCCCGGTGGAGGTGAAAAGCGGCCGCACCCCCGACGCTCCCTATGATTCCCATATTTTCCAACTGGCGGTCTATTGTTTGCTGGTGCAGCGGGTGATGGGCAAGCGTCCGCCTTACGGCATTATCAAGTATCCCGGCCGCACCTTTTCGGTGGATTACACTCCTGCTCTGGAGAATGAACTGCTGGACCTGCTGGCCGATATCCGCATCAAGGAACGCCGCAAGGAGATGCACCGCTCTCACGAAGAACCGGCTCGATGCCGGGGCTGCGGTTTTCGCAAGGACTGTGAGGAGAGGTTGTGACTGATTTATTAATCCATGTAGTAGGGGCGGGTCTCAGACCCGCCCCTACTACGGTAAAACACAAATAGCTTGAAGTTGTGATGAAAATAAATGTAGTGAATTTTTACCCGCGCTTACCCTCACCCCGCCGGCCTTCGGCGGCTGCCCCTCTCCCTGGAAGGGAGAGGGGC
>CBDUUP010000012.1:0-30598 GCA_965370435.1 uncultured Anaerolineales bacterium
ACCGCGCCATCATCAACAATGACGAACGCCAATTCAACGCCCCCGGCGTGCGGGTGCCCATGCTCTCGCTCTCCCGCGTCGAGCCGCCCGACTCGGACACCCGCCCCTACCCGGAATACCATTCCAGCCATGACACCCCCGCCATCGTCTCCGAAGAACGGCTTCTAGAGTCGACCGATGTCGTCCTGAGAATGGTCCAGGCCTGGGAGGATAACCAGTACGTGGTCAACAAATTCAAGGGCGAGGTGTTCGCTTCCGGGCACGGCCTTTGGATCGATTACCGGGTCAATCCCGAAGGACACCGCCACCTGTTCACCATCATGGAACGCTGCGACGGCAACAGCGCCATCGCCGATATCGCCGTTGAGTTGGATGTTTCTTTTCAAGTCGTGTGGGAGGTGGTTTCCCTGCTGTTGGAGAAAGACCTGGTCTGGTTGAGCCGCACTCCCCACCCCACCACCCCGGAGAGGTAATGACCTCCGCAGGGGCGACCCGCTTGACGTGAGCTATGCCGAACGTTGGGCCGCCCCGGCTTAGCGTAGATAATATGCCGATGAATCTGGAATTACAAGCCCGTCTCGCCCGCCGCAGCCTCCGCAGAGTCGTCCAAATGCTGCGCTACCGGCGGTTGTCTTTGCAGGGCGTGCCAATGCTTTTTGCCAACGCCTTCCCCAAGAGCGGCACTCACCTGCTCACCCAGGTTTTGAAAGCCTTCACCCGGCTCGGCCCGGCGGTGGACGGCGGGCTGCGTCCGGTAGTGAACTATCAAGGGACGACCGGACAGCCTATATCCGCCGCCGCGTTAGCCCGTGACTTGGCCCGTCTGCGCCCCGGCGACATCGCTTATGGTCACCTCCACGCGCAGCCTGAAACCGTCGCCGCCCTCTGCCGGGAGGGCGTCGCCCCTTTCTTCATCCTGCGCGACCCCCGCGACGTGGTCGTCTCTCACGTCCATTACGTCACCGAGATGGAACCCAACCACGCCCACCACCAGTATTACCGGGAAGTGTTGGAAAATTTCGACCAACGATTGCGAGTCAGCATCCTGGGACGCCCAGAGTTGGAAGAGGCGCCTTTCCCAGATATTAGAGACCGTTTCGAACCCTATCTAGGCTGGCTGGAACGCCCAGAAGTGCTGGTCCTGCGCTTCGAGGACTTTATCGCCGACCGGGAAGAGGCGTTGGGCCGCATCTTCGACCACGCCGTGAAGCGAGGTTTCCCCACGGCTGTCGGTCGTGAAAAAGCCATCCAAATTCTCGCCGCGGGCCTGGACCCTCAACGTTCGCCAACCTTCCGCAGCGGCAAGACCGGCGGCTGGCGGAATCAGTTCACGCCGGGGCACACCCAGCTTTTCAAAGAGACCGCCGGAGACTTGTTGGTCCAACTAGGCTACGAACGAGATCAGGATTGGTAGCCCCGCCGAATAGGTATTGATGAAGTCAAATAAACAGTCCACCCTGCAAATCACGTTCCCCATTGGAAAAACATTCCTGCTGGCGGCGCTTATACTGATGTTTATCGCCGGCGCGAGCGAGGCCGCCCTCCGGCTCTGGCCGGGATTGCGGGCCAAGCTTCCGCCGCCCAGTATTGGGCTTACCGATTGGATGTTTGAATTGAAGCTGCCCCGATTAGAAGAGAGCGTCGCCGCCCGAGACGGCGTTGACGTGATCTTTGTGGGCAGCTCAATGACCAACAAGGGGATCAATGCTGAACTTTTCGAGAATGAATATACTTCTTTGACCGGTAAGACGGTGCGGGTATTTAACATGGGGTTGAATGGATTGCGTCTCCAAGACAAAAACGTGGTTTCCCGTTACCTGGAGCAGGAATTTTCGCCTTGCCTGATCGTGTATGGCACCACAGTGTGGGATTACGATGTCCGGACAGAATCCACTCGTTATAGTGACAATCTCTGGATGCGCGTTCAATTTGGAGATTTCTCTGCGGAAGGGTGGCTGGGGGACAAACTCATTTCCTATCAATACCTTCTCCTTTTCCGCAACTGGATGAAAGACACCTACGTGGATAGGTTCCAGATGAGACAAAAGAGCGAAGAAACCCTCACTCCCTTGGGATTTAGCCCGACTGACAAAATTGACCCCACGGTCAATACACCGCCATCCACGGAGAATGAGCTTGACCGGATCCATGCTGAACGTCAAGCGGATTATGTTTTTGACCCCCAGCGGCTTGAAATTCTGGGACAAATGCTCGCATTGCAGGAAACCGGCGTCAGGGTATTATTGTTGGAATTACCGACCCATCCGACCTATGTCTCTTTTTACCCTCGTGAATGGGATGACCATGCCCAATTTATTGATGAAATGAGCCAGTTTACTTCGGACCGAGGCGTTGACTTTTGGCCTACACTGGGATACGTAACCTTCTCCGACCAATTCTGGTTCAATCGGAATCACCTGAATACCCTGGGGGCCGAGATATTCACCCGCTGGGTAGCCGAGGAAATGGCCGCTTCATCTTTGTTGGAAGGGTTGGGCGATCCCGGGGGCTGTGCGGCTGCAAATAATCCAGGCTCTCCCGCCAATGAAACCTGGTCACTGCCTCCATTGGAAAAAAAGGCCTCCGCCTTCAGCCTAGATATTAACAAGAACAGAGCCTATTTCGCAGGTTTTGTCCTGTTGGTCTTGGCGGTGTATTACTTATTGCCCCGGCGTCCCCAAAACTATTGGCTGCTGTTGGTCTCCTACCTGTTTTACCTGACCTGGGCCTGGGAGTTCGGGGCCGCACTCCTTGCGCTCACCCTGGTCAATTACGCTCTGGGGAGGCGCTTGCAGGCTGCCGGTAGGTGGCAGCGGAGTTGGCTGTGGGCGGGTATTGGTTTTAACCTGCTGGCGTTGGCGTTCTTCAAATACAACGATTTCTTTGTCCCCAAGATACTGTCATTGCTGGGCCGTCTGGATCTTCAAATAGAAGCTGGGGGATTGAATATCTTGATGCCGATAGGCTTGTCTTTTTTGGCCCTGCAAGCCATTTCCTATCTAATAGATGTAGCTCGCGGGCGGCTGGAAGCCTCCACCGATCCGGTGGACTTCGCCCTCTATCTGGCCTATTTCCCCAAGCTGCTCTCCGGCCCCATCGAGCGGGCCAGGACATTTTTGCCGGTACTAGCCCAGGAGCGGGTGGTGGACAACGCCGCTCTGGCTCGCAGCCTGGGGCTGATCCTGGTGGGCCTGGCGCGCAAGATGGTGATCGCCGACTCGTTGGCCAGGATGATCCCCAGTCAGGTCTTTGAACCCCCAATTCATACCGGCGCGCCTGCGCTGACCTATTGGTTGCTGGCATACGCCTTCTATATCTACAATGATTTTGCCGGATACACCAGCATCATGCGGGGAGTGAGCGGCCTCTTCGGCATCCAACTCTCGCCCAACTTCCGCCAGCCCTATTTCGCCCGCAGCTTCACCGAGTTCTGGAACCGCTGGCACATTTCCTTTTCGCATTGGCTGCGGGACTACATCTATTTCCCCTTGAGCCGGGCCTTGCGGCGCAAGTTCCCCAAGCCCGAACACCCCCTCAACGTGATCTTGCCGCCGGTGGTGACCATGCTGGCGAGCGGATTATGGCATGGGGCTGCCTGGCCCATGCTGGTCTGGGGAGGGCTGCACGGCGTCTATCAAGTGGTCGAGCGGCTGCCTTTGCTGTGGGGAGCCGCGCTGCGACCGCCTCAGGAGCGGCCCCGCTGGAGGCAGGGGTTGGGGATGCTGGTGGTGTTTGGATTGGCGGCGCTGGCCTGGGTCCCCTTCCGCTTGGATCTGCCCCTGGCGGTGGACTATTGGCGCGGCATGCTCAACTGGTCTGTATTGCAGCCGCCCGACGGCCGGTTGGTAGTGGTGGTGGTCCTGGCGTTGGGGTTGGATTGGATGCAGTCCCGCCGGGAGGACGGGTTGGTGTTTTTGGGTTGGCCGCGTCCGGTGCGGGCTGCGTTGTTGGCTGCGGCCTTGCTGGCCATCTTCTTCGTCGCCCAGGCCGACGTGGGCGCTCCTTTTGTCTATCAGGGTTTCTGAGATATGCGGATACGGATTGGTATACTATCTAATCAAGCAGCAAATTGATGATCTGGAGTAACAATTGAACGTGAAAGAACCAAAGCATTCGACATTGCAAATAAAACTCCCTTTTGGCCGCACCCTCCTCTTCGCCGTCCTCTTCCTGGTCGTGCTGATTGGGTTGGGAGAAGTGGTCTTGCGGGTCTTGCCGGCATTCTCAGTGGAACTACCCCCCTCCAGCCTGGGCTTTCCCGACCGGATGTTTGAACTGAAGCTGCCCCGATTGGAAGAGAGCGTCGCCGACCGGGGCGGCGTTGACCTGATCTTCCTGGGGCCTTCGATCATCAACCAGGGAGTCAACGCCGAGCTTTTCGAGCGTGAGTATGCCGACCTCACCGGGCAGCCGGTGCGGGTTTTCAACATGGCCATAAACGCCCTTCAAAACGCGGATGCCAACGTCATTGCCCGTTACCTATGGGAGCAATACCAGCCATGTTTGATCGTCTACGGCACCACGCCCCGCAATTACGACATCCGGGAAGACACCGTCCGCTTTGTGGAGAATGTCTGGCTGCGCTACCAGTTGGGCGAATTTTCGGTTGATGGATGGATGAGAGACCGCTTCTTGACTTACCAATATTCCCTCATCTTGCGCAATTGGATGAAGGAAGGCTTCAGGGATGAGATCGGGAATAGGCTTGACAGCCAACGCAACTTGACGCCGCTGGGATTCTTGCCTACCGATGAGGTGATGCCGGAGATTTCGGAGCCGCCCTCTCTGGACATTCCCTGGGATGAAAAACGTTTTATCGCATTTGAGGATTACGCTTTCAATCCCGATGGGTTTGAAACCCTGGAGGATATGCTGGCCCTGCGCGCAGCAGGCGCCAACTTTTTGCTGCTGGAAGCGCCCGCCCATCCCTCCTTTGTCGCCTTTTTCCCCAACCAATGGGAAGACCATACCCAATTTATCAATGAACTCAGTCAATTCGCCGAGGCCGAGAATCTTCCCTTTTGGCCTACTTTGGGCTACGTTGAACTTCCCGATGAGGGCTGGCGCAACCGCAACCACTTGAACACCGTCGGCGCGGAGATCTTCACCCGCTGGCTGGCCGCCCAGATGGCGGATTCAGGCGTCTTGGAGGGGTTGGGCGAGCCGGGCGGCTGCGCCGCCATGCTGAACCCAGACTCTTCCATCTCGGATGACTGGTCTCTGCCTCCGATAGAAAAAGATGTCCCCGCGTTCCGTGTTGATTTGAACAAGAATGGGTTGATCTTCGCCGGTTTTGTGCTGGTCGTATTGGCGGTGTATTACCTGCTGCCCCACCGCCCCCAGAATATTTGGCTGCTGCTGGCTTCCTATGCTTTCTACTTCACCTGGGCCTGGGAGTTCGTCCTGGTTTTGCTGGCGCTGACCCTGGTGAACTACGCCCTGGGGCGGCGTATGCAAGCGCAAGAGAAAGGGAGAAAGAAGACTGCCTTGCTGTGGCTGGGGTTGGGATTCAATATTACGATCCTGGGCTTTTTCAAATACACTGATTTCTTCCTGCCCCAGATGCTGACCTTGCTGGCTCGCATGGGAATCCAGACGGAGGCCGGAGGGTTGCAGATATTGCTTCCGGTTGGATTGTCTTACCTGGTCGTACAGGCCATAGCCTACTTGATTGACGTGGCCCGCGGGCACAGCAAAGCCGCCCCCGACCTGGCCGACTTTGCCTTGTATCTGGGATATTTCCCCAAACTGATCTCCGGCCCCATCGAGCGAGCCATGGAGTTCTTGCCCCGGCTCGCCCAGCCGCGGCTGGTGGACAACGCCGTCCTGGCCCGAAATTTCACCCTGATCGTGGTGGGCGCCATCCGCAAGTTCGTGCTTGCCGACGCGTTGTCGGCCATGTTCCCGGATCAGCTTTTTATTTCCCCGTCCCAATATCCTGCGCCGGTTCTGATATTCGGGATCATTGGCTACGCCTTCTTCCTCTACAATGACTTTGCCGGATATACCAATATCGTACGCGGGGTGAGCGGTTTAATGGGCATTGAACTCATGCCCAATTTCCAGTCTCCCTTCTTCTCTCGAAATTTCACCGAGTTGTGGAACCGCTGGCACATTTCCCTATCCCAATGGATGCGGGGCTACATTTTTTTTCCCCTCACCCGGGCTTTATTGCGGCGTTTCAAGCGGCCCGACCATGTCTTCATCGTCATTTTCCCGCCTATGGTGACCATGCTGGCGAGCGGCTTATGGCACGGCGCGAACTGGAATATGCTGATCTGGGGATTCCTGAACGGCGTCTTCCACGTGGCTGAACGCATTTCCATATTGTGGGGAGTAACGCCGGTCTCGCCCGATAAACGCCCCTATTGGCGGCAGGTCTTGGCGATGTGGGTGGTGGTTGGGCTGGCGCTGCTGGCCGCGGTGCCTTTCCGGATGGAAATGCCGGTGGCCCTGGAATATTGGCGCGGCTTGATTGCCTGGAATGGTTGGCTGTGGCCCGACATTCGCATGGTGGCATTGGTGCTTGGATCCTTGCTGGTGGACTGGGTGCAGGCTCGCCAGCCGGATGAAGCGGTATTTTTGAAGTGGCGGCGTCCGCTCCGGGCCGTCTTGCTGGCGTTGGCCGTGCTGGCGGTCTTCTTTGTCACCCGCGCCGACGTTGGAGCGCCCTTCGTTTATCAGGGATTCTGATCGAATCCGCAAGAAATGGTTATTGAGTATTTCCGAGGTAGAATCAACCTATGCGTGACACACCCCGCCAGACAGAAGATCATAGGCCCAAGTGCAGCATCGTGATCCGCGCTTACAACGAGGAAAAACACATCGGGCGTCTGCTGACCGGCATCATGCAGCAGTCTCTCCAGGATTTTGAGATCATCCTGGTCGATTCGGGTTCCACCGACGCCACCGTGGCGATCGCCTCCCGCTACCCGGTCCAGGTCGTCCACATACGCCCGGAGGACTTCACCTTTGGCCGTTCCCTGAACCTGGGGATTTCCCATGCGCAGGGCGAGTTCATCGTCATCGCCAGCGCACATGTGTATCCGGTTTATCCCGATTGGCTGGAAAAGCTGCTGGCCCCCTTTGATGAGCCTCAGATCGCTATGACCTATGGAAAACAACGGGGCAACTCGACCACCAAGTTCTCCGAGCGCCAACTGATGCGCCAATGGTTTCCCGACCAATCCCAACGCAAACAGGCGCACCCTTTTTGTAATAACGCCAACGACGCGGTCCGCCGGGTTTTGTGGGAGCAGCGTCCTTACGACGATACCCTGACCGGGCTTGAAGACCTGGACTGGGCGCATTGGGCCATGAACCAGGGACATGCCATCTCCTACGCCGCCGAAGCGGAGATCGTCCACGTCCATGAAGAAGGCCCTCGCAAGGTGCTCAACCGCTTCCGCCGGGAGGCGATGGCTTTCAAGCGCATCTTCCCTGAGGAGCGTTTCAACCTGTGGAATCTCATCGCCCTGTATACGACAAACGTGGTCAACGATCTCTTGCAAGCTTTGCGCCAGCGGAGGATGCTGTCCAACTTCGGCAGCATTTTGTGGTATCGTTTCATGCAGTTCTATGGAACCTACCTGGGCTACCGTCATTCCGGCGCGCTCCCGGCGCAGCTCAAGCAGGTTTTTTATTACCCGCCGGGATTATCCTCCAAGCGCGCCCCCACCCGCGCCATCCAACCCATCGAATACGGCAAGGAAGGTGAAATTGGAGATGGAGATTGACCGTGTCCGCTTCTGAAGAGAGCGTTCCCCGCATCGTTGCCCTGGTGCCCATGCGCCACAACTCGGAGCGCGTGCCGGGCAAAAACTACCGCCCTCTGGCCGGGCGTCCGCTCTTCCACCATATCATCGCTTCGCTGCTGGCCTGCCCGGAGATCGCCGAGGTGGCCGTGGATACCGACAGCTCCGTCATCATGGACGGCCTCCGGGAGCATTTCCCCCAGGCGCGCATCCTGGAACGCCCCCAAAACCTGCGCGACGGCATGATCCCGATGAATGACATCTTGCTTTATGACACCTCCCAGGTGGAGGCGGATTTCTACCTGCAAACTCACTGCACCAACCCCCTCCTCCGCCCGGAGACCATCTCCCAGGCCATACAAGCCTTCCTGAAGAGCTACCCCGCCCACGACTCGCTCTTCTCGGTCACCGGTCTGCAAACCCGCCTCTACGACCAGGACGGCCAAGCCATCAACCACGACCCCGCCGTGCTCCTGCGCACCCAGGACCTGCCTCCCGTTTACGAGGAGAATTCCTGCATTTACATCTTCACCCGTGAAACCCTGGCGGCCCGCAACAACCGCCTGGGCGAGCGCCCCCTCATGTTCCCCATTGACCCCGCCCAAGCCTGGGACATTGATGAAGAGCTAGACTTCGCCATCGTTGACTATCTCAGCAGAAGGCGTGAGTTGGACGATGTTTGATAAAAAATCCAAGATTTACCCTCACCCCCAGCGACCTGCGGTCGCTTTCCCCCTCTCCCTGGAAGGGAGAGGGGGCAGGGGGGTGAGGGGCAAAGGATACTCTAAAAACCCTCCTATGCTTACAGTATTAATCTCCGCCCCCTATATCCTCCCCGTCCTCGACCGCTTCCGCCCAATCTTCGACCGCCACGACCTCGATCTCATCACCCCAGAGGTCAAGGAGCGCCTCTCCGAGGCAGAACTAATAGCCTACGCCGGACAGTTCGACGGCGCCATCTGCGGCGATGACCGTTTCACCGCCCAAGCGCTGGAGGCCTGCGCCCCGCGCCTGAAGATCATCTCCAAATGGGGCACCGGCATCGACTCGATTGACCAGGAGGCCGCGGCCCGTCTGGGGATCCGGGTCGGCAATACGCCCAATGCCTTCACTCTCCCCGTGGCTGATACGGTATTGGGCTACCTCTTGGCCTTCGTCCGCCGCCAACCCTGGATGGACAAAGCCCTGAAAGCAGGCCGGTGGGAGAAGCTCCCCGGCCGCTCGCTCAGTGAGTGCAGCCTGGGCGTTATCGGCGTGGGTAATATCGGCCGGGCTGTGCTGAGACGGGCCAAAAGCTTCGGCATGGAACTGTTGGGCAGCGACATTGTCGAGATTGACCCGAATTTCGTGCAAGAAACCGGCGTAGAGATGACCGCCCTGGAAGACCTGCTCCGGCGAGCCGATTTCGTCAGCCTGAACTGCGACCTGAATCCCGCCAGCCGTCATCTCATCAACGCCGAGACCCTGGCGATGATGAAACCGGAGGCAGTCCTGATCAACACCGCCCGCGGCCCCATCGTGGACGAAAGCGCTCTGGCTGCCGCCTTGAAAGCGGGTACAATAAGCGGCGCGGCGCTGGACGTGTACGAGGTGGAGCCGCTGCCCGCAGACAGCCCCCTGCTGAAGATGGACAACGTGATGCTGGCTCCCCACAACGCCAATTCCAGCCCCACCGCCTGGGAACACGTCCACTGGAACACCATCCGCAATCTATTGGAGGGGCTTGGTCTTCCAACGGAGAATTTAATCTCTGAATAATGCTCCGATAATTGCGAGTGGAATTTCGAGAATGGAGAATAGATAGTAGAGATTGGTGAAAAGATATTTGAGGCTCGGATGCAAATTGCGGGTCTCTATTCACCGCGCACTATTCTTTTTTCACTATTCACCATTCACTATTATCTGTTCTCCACTTATCAGGCTACTTTATGTAGAAGAACAGTGTTTATAGAATGACAACTAACCCCTCAACTCCCCCTCGGACCGCCCTCATCACCGGCGCGGCGGGCGGCATTGGCCGGGCCACCGTGGAGGTCTTCGACCAATCCGGCTGGCGGGTGATCGGCGTGGATCGAGCCGCCTATGGCGAGGGCTTCCCCGCCTCCGGGCTTTTCATCCAGTCCGACATCTCCTTGCCGGAAGACATGGACGCCATCTTTGCCCAGGTGCGCAAGTTCACCGGCGCCCTGCACGCCCTGGTGAACAACGCCGCCATCCAGATCGCCAAACCACTGATGGAGACCAGCGTAGAAGAATGGGACGCGGTGATGAACGCCAACTTGCGCTCGGCCTTCCTGGGCGTCAAACTGGCCTTTCCCCTGCTCAAAGCCGCTCAGAACAGCGCCATCGTCAACGTCTCCTCCGTGCACGCCGTAGCCACCTCGGCCAACATCGCCGCATACGCCGCCAGCAAGGGCGGCCTGCTGGCCTTGACCCGGGCTATGGCTATCGAATTGGCCCCCGACCAGGTCCGGGTGAACGCCATCCTCCCCGGCGCGGTGGACACCGGCATGCTGCGCGCCGGGCTGGCCCGCGGGCACGTCTCCGGGGGCAGCGTGGAAGAGCGCCTGGATGATCTGGCCCACAAGACCGTGATCGGACGGGTGGGACAGCCGCAGGAGATCGCCCAGGCCATCTATTTCCTGGCCGACCAGGCCCAGTCCTCCTTCATGACCGGCCAGGCCCTGGTGGTGGACGGCGGCGCGACAACGAGATTGAGCACCGAATGAGCCTTCGCCAGACCCTCAAGCGCATCACCCCTTCCCCGCTTTGGACGCTGCTCCGCAACACCTGGATCGGCCTTCTGCACGCCCGGCAATGGCCCTCGGCGGCTTTCCATCCCTGGCGGCGGGCCAGCAAACGGAATTTGGCCGCCTTGAAGGACGCCCACCGCGGGGAGCGCTGCTTCCTCATCGGCAACGGCCCCAGCCTCCAGCAAACCGACCTCACCCGCCTGCGGGATGAATTCACCTTTGGGACCAACCGTATCTATCTCTCCTTTCCCACGCTGGGCTTCACCACCACCTATTTCGTCTCTGTCAACAGCCTGGTCATCAAGCAGTGCGCCGAGGACATCCGCGCCCTACCCATTCCCAAGTTCATCTCCTGGCGGTCGCGCCATCTGATCCAACCCACCGAAGACATGGCCTTCTTGCACACCACCTACACCGGCCCCAAGTTCGCCCGGGATGCCGGCGGACGCCTCTGGGAAAGCGCCACCGTCACCTACGTGGCTTTGCAGTTGGCCTTCCACATGGGATTCGAGCAGGTCATCCTCATCGGCGTGGACCACAACTACGCCACCAAAGGCGAACCCAACGTCACCGTCGTCTCCGACGGGGACGACCCCAACCACTTCGACGCCCAATACTTTGGCAAGGGGTTCCGCTGGCAGCTCCCCGACCTGGACACCTCCGAGATAGGCTACCACATGGCCCGCCGGGCTTACGAGCAGGCTGGCTGCCAGATAGTAGACGCCACCATCGGCGGCAAGTTGACTATTTTCCCCAAAGTGGACTACGACTCTTTGTTTTGATCTATGAACTCCTCCCTCGATACCCTATCATCTTGGAGACCCCGCTGAATGTCACGCCCTGAAGCGAGCAGCCCCTCGCCTCCCCTGGTCACGGTGGTCACCCCATCCTATAACCAGGCCGCCTTCCTAGAGGAGACCATCCGCTCTGTGCTGGCCCAGGATTACCCCCGCATCGAGTATCTGATCGTGGACGGGGGTTCGACCGACGGCAGCGTGGAGATCATCCAGAAATATGCCGACCGTCTGGCCTGGTGGGTGTCCGAGCCGGACCAGGGCCAGGCCGAGGCCATCAACAAGGGGCTGGCCCGCGCCAATGGTGAATTCATCGCCTGGCTGAACTCCGACGACCTATACCTGCCCGGCGCGGTGTCCCAGGCCGTGGCGGCCCTGCAAGCCAACCCGGAGGCTGGCCTGGTCTACGGCGACGCCCTCACCATTGACTCCCAGGGTCGCCCGCTGAACAACCTGGCCTTCCAGGATTGGGGGTTGGAAGACCTGATGGGCTTCCGCATCATCTGCCAGCCCGCCGTCTTCATGCGCCGGGAGACGCTGGCCCAGGCCGGACATCTCGACCCCGCCTATCACTTCATGCTCGACCATCAGCTTTGGCTGCGGATGGCGGCGTTAAAGCCGGCGCTACACGTCCCGGCGATGTGGGCGGCGGCCCGCCATCATCCCGCGGCCAAGAACGTGGCCCAACCGGCTGGCTTCAGCCGGGAGATCCTCCGCCTGGTCGAGTGGATGCAGTCCCAGCCGGATCTGGCTTCGCTGGCGAAGAGCAACCATCGCCAGTTGCTCGGCGGCGCCTACCGCCTCAGCGCCCGTTACCTGCTGGACGGCGGCCAGCCAGCCCCCGCCCTGAAAGACTACCTCCGGGCCTTGTGGCATCGCCCCGGATTCGCCCTCCGGCATTGGCACCGCATGGCCTACGCCCTGTTGAGCCTGGCGGGGGGGGGCGGCCTGGATAAGTGGTATTATGGCTGGCAGCGGCGACGCCGCCCGGTAAAATTCGCCTCCCAGGATCTGGCCGGTTGGCCGGGGATACGCCTGGATAACGGAGACTGACGCCTTGCCTCAAGAAACCCTCGCCAAACGCCCCATCCTGGTGACCGGATCCCATCGCTCCGGCACTACCTGGACGGGCAAGATGCTCGCCGCTGGCGGGAACCTGGCCTACATCAGCGAGCCGCTCAACGTCTGGCATCGTCCGGGGATTTTGAAGGTCCGGGTTCGGCGTTGGTATACTTACATCTGCGAGGAGAACGAGGCGGTCTATTTACCCGCCTTCCAGGATACGCTGGCCCTGCGTTATCAAACCGGGGCGGAACTCATAGCGCTCCGCTCGGTGAGAGACATCTTTCGCATGGGTCGGGATTGGCTTTCATTTACCCAGAGCCGGGCTCGCCAGGCCAGGCCGCTGCTCAAAGACCCCTTCGCCGTGTTCTCTGCATCCTGGTTCGCCCGGCGGCTGGATTGCCAGGTCGTCATCCTGGTGCGCCACCCGGCCGCCATCGCCAGCAGCCTCAAACGCCTGGAATGGCCCTTCAACTTCGTCGACCTGCTCCAGCAGGACTACTTGATGCGGGATTGGCTGGCCCCTCACCGGGCCGATATGGAGAAAATGGCGCGCTATTCCAGCGACGTCATCACCCAGAGCGGCCTGTTGTGGCGCATGATCTACGGGGTGGTCGCCCAACTCCGCCAGCAGCATCCTGAATTCCATCTCGTCCGCCACGAAGACCTCTCTCTTTCCCCCCTGGAGGGCTTTCGGGCTTTGTACGCCGCCCTGGACATCCCCTTCTCCGACCATGCGAAACGAGCCATCCTTGACTCGACCAGCGCCGAGAACCCGCCCCAGACCTCGACCGGAGCCGCCCATGCGGTCAAGCTCGACAGCCGGGCTAACGTAAAGCGTTGGCAGCAGCATCTCTCCGCCGAGGAGATCGCCCGCCTGCGCGTCCTCACCGAAGACGCAGCATCCCAGTTCTACAGCGAAGAGGATTGGCAATAAATGAACCCACTTCCCCTGGTTTCGATCATCACCCCTTCCTATAATCAAGCCCCCTTCCTGGAGGAGACCATCCTCTCGGTTCTGGGCCAGGACTACGCGCCTATTGAATACCTCATCGTGGACGGCGGCTCCACCGATGGCAGCGAAGAGATCATCCGCAAGTATGCCGACCGGCTGGCCTGGTGGGTGTCGGAGCCGGACCAGGGCCAGACCGACGCCATCAACAAGGGTTTCGCCCGCGCCCAGGGAGAGATCATCGCCTGGCTGAATTCCGACGACACCTATTTCCCTCACGCGGTCACAGAAGCGGCGGCCTTTTTACGGGCAAACCCGGAGATCGGGATGGTGTACGGCGATACCAATTACATTGATGAGGCCGGGCAGGAGATCGGCCAGTTCCCCGCCCGCCAGACCGATTACGCTCGTCTGCGCCGCGGCTATACTCACATCCCGCAGCAGGCCTCTTTCTTCCGCGCCCAATTGTGGCGGCAGGTCGGCCCCCTGGACCCCAGCTTCTACTTCGCCATGGACTACGACTTGTGGGTGCGCCTGGCGAAGGTGGCTCCGATCAAGTATCACCCCCGGCTGTGGGCCAACTTCCGCATGCACGGCTCCGCCAAGAGCGTGGCCGAAGATGACCGCTGCTGGCCGGAGATGGTCCGCATCCACTACCGCGACGGCGGGCGGCGGCTCTCATGGCTGACCTTCAAAGCCTGGCTTCGCGGGCTGTTCTACTCTCGACTCTCCACTCAGCTTCGGCTGAAGCTGCGGCGCTGGTTTCCCTTTTTCTAGGGTTGGAAATCCCCGCAGTATCTTTAGGAGTCGAGGCTTTAGCCGGTAGAATTGGCGCAGATGACCCGGCTGAAGCCTCGACTCCTTCGTTTTCCTACCCGTGTGCAGCCAACAAGAAATGCCACCCTAACCAACAAATCCATCCGGTTCGCGGTAGAATGTAGCATAATTCCGGTCGCAATCAGGGTACTCTCCCATCGGAAACCCTGAGACCCAGCGCCGAATCCTTGACAATATGCCTATGACTCAATTTGAATGGTCTCCCCAAAAAATGATCTACGACGCCGCCCACCGTTGGCCGGTCCTGCTGGCGTACATCTTGGTGGGTAGTTTGTTGGGGCTGGGAATGGTGTACCTTTTTCCCACGCCCTACCAGGCCTCGGTGGAGATCTACGTCGCCGTCAACGTGGACGCCATCTATCGCAATCCCGACGACTATAAAAATGCCATCCTGTCCGAACTGAACACCCTGGCCCTGTCCGAAGACGTGCTCCAAGAGACCTTGACCCTTCTTCGCCAACAAGACCCGGTCTGGGAGGAGGTTGACTTGAGCAGGTTATCCGCCAGCTTCAGCGTGAACTACCGCACCGCGGGCAAGTGGCGGCTGGCGGTCAGGCGGCCCGACTCTGAACAGGCCTCCCAAGCAGCCCAAACCTGGGCCGAGGTGGTCTTTGAATCGGCGCAGGCCGCCATCCAACGCTCCCGGCAATTGCTAGACCTGGACACCCAACTCCAGGTGGTTTCCGGCGAGTATTACAATTTACTCACCCGGCTGGAACGCCTGGAAAGCGCCCAAACCGCGCTCCAGGAATGGCTCCCCGGACTGGACGCCCAGGGCCAGCAGCCCCTGGACCCAACCCAACGCTGGCAGTTGATCCATCTGGTTTCCGGCGGGGCGGATTTCGAGCCGGGCTGGCTGCTCTTGCTCGATCAGGTTCCCCCCCCGGATGCCCCCGCTCTGGAGTACGTCCCCTGGGTGGAACAGGCTCTAGCGGCGATGGATGTAGACTTGGCCGCCGTTCAGATTGAACAAGAATCAGCGTTGATCCAGTACGATGAACTGGCCGCCCAGAGAGAAGTTGAATTCCAAGCTTCCAAAGGCTTGTCCGCATTTTTATACCTGGAGCAGCTACCGACCTCCACCCAGGCGGCCGCGCCGGTGCGGCCCGTAGGGCTGGCCCTCCTGCTGGGAGGCATCACCGGCATTCTGGTGTGGGGAGCGGCCTTGCTCTTCCGCGCCACCCGCAGGCCGCAATCGTGAATACTGATCGCTTGAAACGGATCGCCAGCCGGGTTACGAGCGTGGTCTGGGTGGTTTTCCTGGTCGGCCTTCCCATCACCAGTTTCCCCTTCTTCCCGGAGGCGCTGGGAGGGCGCACCTCCGTCCGCCCCTTTGCATTGTACCCGCTGGCGATATTGCTGGTCCTGGTGGTTCTCCCCCGCTTATGGGGAAAATCACTGCCCCGGACTTTTCTCTCTTTTTTCCCTTTTATATTAGTAGCTGTGTTCAGTTCTCTGCTGTCCCTGCTGCAAGGGTTGGACGCCCTCCAGGGGATCACCGCCCTGGATCGATTCTTGCGGACTTTGATCACTGTGGGCATCGGGGCGGGGTTTTATTTCGCCGTCACCTTGTATCCCCGTTCAATAGCCGACCTGCGCGCCGCGCTGCGCTGGCTGTACGCCGGTCTGGCTCTGTCGCTCTTGTGGGGAACCTTGCAGGCCATATACGTGATCAATTTCACCGATGCCTGGTATTTCTTTCTGGATGATCTGCAAGGCTTTATCTCCATCCGGGGTTTATTTGAAAGCCGCATCTCAGGCCCTACTTACGAACCCAATTGGTACGCCGACCAGATCGTCTTGATGTACCTGCCCTGGCTTTTGGGGGCGGTTTTGCGGGGCTATTCGGTCTTCCGGCGGCGGTGGCGCTGGGTGACCGTTGAGCTAGGTTTGCTCTTGTGGGCGATGGTGATTTTATCCTTCACCTTTTCGAAGGCCGGGGCGGGGATTGGGTTGGTGATGATCTTCCTGGGCGTGGCGGTGTTCCGCCCGGTGAGCGGCCCCTCCGGCGGAGGCCGATTTGCCAAACTGAGGCGCTATTGGCAGCGTATCGGCCCGCTGGCGCAGAAACTGGTTATGGCCTTGATCTTGCTCGCCGTTTTACTTGGCGCTGTGTTCGTCCTCGGGGAACGCAATCCTTATTTTGCCCGTATCTGGGACCCCAGCATATCGGGGATTCAAGTCGATTCTTTGGAGTCTTATATCAAAGCTCTGGGCGTGGGGGCGCGCATGCTTTATATGCAAACCGCTTTCAATATTTATGAGCAGCATCCCTTCATCGGAGTGGGGTTGGGGAATTACACTTTTTATATTGAAGAGAATCTCCCTGAGATTCCTCTGCACCATTATCCTGAGGTGCTGCGCTATATCACGCCCAAGGAAGGGCGCAGCGTCTCCCTGACGCCCAAGAATTTCTTCGTCCGCATTCTGGCGGAGACCGGGTTGTCCGGCATGGCGACTTTTGCGGTGTTCCTCATCGCCCTGACGGGCTGCGGGTTGTATTTGTGGCTGTCCCCGGAAGGGGAAGCCAAATACTGGGGAGCCGCGGGCTTGCTGGGCATGTTGGCCTTTGCGATGGACGCCTTTTCTTACGATTCTTTCGCCTTCCCCAATATGTGGGTGGTTTTTGGGCTGGTCACGGCTGCGGCGCGGTTGTTCGCCGCGCCCGCATTGAACTCAAGATTAACCACGAAGACACCAAGACACAAAGATTAAAGTTTTTCTTCGTGTCTTGATGTCTTAATGGTAATATTTTTTCTCCCTTTACTCCCGCGCCTCCTTTTCCAGGCGGATCAGCTCCCGGCGCAAAACCTTGCCCACCGCGGTCTTGGGAAGCTCGTCAATGAAGGCGAAGCGGCGGGGGATTTCGTAGGGGGCCAGATACTGGCTGCACAGGTCCGTCAATTCCTGTTCGGTGGCCGACATGCCCGGGTTGAAGACCACCCAGGCTTTTAGGCTCTCCTGGCCTTCTTTTTCGGGATGGGGGATGGCGGCCACACAGACCTCCAGCACGGCGGGGTGGTCTTTGATGATCTTGTCAATGGTGGTGGGATAGACGTTGAACCCGCCGATGAGGGCCATGTCTTTCTTGCGGTCCACGATGTAGAAGTATCCATCCTCATCCATATAGCCGATGTCGCCGGTGTAGAGCCAGATCTTGCCGTCCTTCTCACGCAGGGTGTTGGCGGTTTCGGTGGGCATCCGGTGATAGCCTTCCATCAGGTTGGGCGCAGAGATAACCATTTCGCCCGCCTCCCCGACCGGTAAGTCGGTTTCGCCGTCGTCCAGGCTGACAATGCGGCAGACCGCATCCGGCAGCGGCAGGCCGATGGAGCCGATCCGAATTTCACCCACCGAGGGGGAGCTGTGGGTGACGGTGGGAGCCTCGCTCATGCCGAAGCCCTCTCCCAGGCGGCCGGAGGTCAGGGGCGCGAATTGCTTCTGCACAGACGGAGGCAGAGGAGCCGAGCCGCTGCTGCTCATCAAGATTGACTTCAAGCTGGCCTCCCCCGATTTCACCCGGGGATGATTGACCAGAGCGTTAAAAAGTTGAGGCACCCCGGCGAAGATGTTGGGTTTATGCACGTGGATGATGTCCACCAGTTCATCTATATCGCGGGCATTGGGCACCAGGATGATCTCCGACCCAGAGAACACCGACAGGCTGAGCATGGCGACCATGCCGTAGACGTGGAACAGGGGAAGCGCGCCCAGGGTGACAACATCCCCCATAGCACTTCTAGCCGGGTTTAGCCAGGCGTCCAACTGCACCATGTTGGCGACCAGCGCCCGGTGAGTGGCCATGGCCCCTTTGGAGACCCCGGTGGTCCCGCCGGTGTACTGGAACAGCGCCAGGTCTTCAGGCGCCACCTCCACCTCGGGGATTTGCCCATCGTATTTCTTCAACAGGTCTTGCAGCCATTGGTCGCCCTCTGGCAGGCTTTCGACATAGTGTCCGGCTTTCTTTTCGGTGGCCAGGGTGAAGAGCAGCTTGCCCAGCGGGGGGAAGTACTCTTTGACATTGGTGACGATGATGCGCTTGAGTTTGGTCTCCGGCTGGATCTTCTTGAGCATATTGTAGAACAAGCTCATGCACACCACGATCTCTGCATCGCAATCGTTGATCTGGTAGGCCATGCGAGCCGGGGGGTAGGTGGGATTGGCCGCCGCGACCACGCCTCCGGCCTTGAGGATGGCATAGTAGGTGACCGCAAAGGCGGCGATATTGGGCATCACGATGGCGACCCGGTCTCCCTTCTTCAAGCCCATCTCCAGCATGGCGCAGGCCAGCGCGTCGGAGGCTCGTTCCAGTTGGGCGTAGGTCATGGCGGTGGTTTGCCTGCCCACCACCGGCAGTTTGAGGGTGGTGAGCTGTACGGTCCTATCGGGGTATTCTTTGGCCGATTGGCGCAGGTATTCGTGCAGCGGCAGATCGGGATATGGCTCTAGGCTGGCAGGAATGCCTTCATCGTAATGCTTGATCCAGGGGCGGTCGGTATACGTAACCATAACGCAGTCTCCTTTTCTTGATCTCCAATTGAAATGAGCGGGTTGAGGGTGGCAGTTGATGGGTTGAACATATAAGGCGTTCCGTATGCAGAAGGCTTCGGGAATACGCCAGATAGGTAAAGCACGACGCCACGACGGTTCTGGATAACCTGTGTCGCAGCGGATACAAATGCGATTGAATTTATTCCCTGGGTCAGGGGTTATTGAAGAGTAGTATCTGTCTAGCTGTTGAGTTGAGGGTAAGTGCTCGTCAGCCGCTCACCGATCATTTCGGTCAATTTCTTCATCAAATGATACCCCGCCTCTGGATTATCGTCCAGCAGTTTGCGCAGCGCCCTTCCATCCAGGACCACCACTTTGGCCTTTTGGGTCACCTGGGCTCCCACCGTGTAATCGTAGGGCGCCACCAATGACGACCAGCCGATGATCTCATCCTTTCCCATTGCGCCTACGGTCACTTGCCGCTTCCCTTGGGGGTCCATATTCTTTATCAAGGCCACTTTCCCCGCCTCGATCAGGTAGATGGAATGGGCGTAATCGTCCTGGTAGAACAACCAGTCTCCAGCTTCGATGGAATGTTCCACGCCCAGCTTGGCGATCTGCCCGAGTATGCCATTCTCTTGTCCATCGAACAAGAGGTAGCGGCGCAGTGTTTCGGGAGAAGTCATATATTGTGCCCTCCGCTCCAGGATTTTGAGTATTGCCTCATGAATTGACCAGATTGTACCGCAAGATAGCGTCAGAGAAGGTTAATTTGGCAACCGAATAAGATCAAGATCAACTATACGATGCTGTGAATTATAGCACAATGCTTGATAGTCTTTCCATCTAACAACCTCGCTAATATTGTAATCTTTGTCTTCTTCGCGCTCTTCTATCAGGCCACTTCCCACAAGTTTGAAGGAAACTCCGGTTGCAATACTATGGTATACTCAGCCAAGATCACACTAAGCTAAAGTGAACCGACCCTTAAAAATCTATCGTTTGGTCACGGTGCCTTCACCCCCGGATGGGAAGGCTGAAAGGCGAAGCCGGTGCAAGACCGGCGCTGTCCCGCAACTGTAATCCGCATCCCCGCGGAAAGCCAGGCCGACCGCCCTGACCACGTTCCTGATTGACCTCGCGGCAAGGATAATGGAACCCGGCTTGTACCCCGTGCATTAACCAACCCTATCCGTGAGGGTTGGTTTTTTCATTTTAGCAAAACTACTTTGATGGAGGTACATCGCTGTGAAACGTAAAACTGTTTTTTCTATAGTATCTTTGCTGGTGGCGCTGAGTCTGTTGTTGGGCGCGTGTGCATCGCCCACCGAGACGCCGACTGAAGCTCCCCCCGATCCGCCCAAACCCACCGAACCAGCGCCAACGAAGGAACCCGAACCTGTCGGGACTCCTGAATCTCCCCCAACCCCAGAGCCTCTCATCTTCACCGACGGCCTGGGACGGGAGATCACCCTGGAGCAGCCCGCCCAGATGGTGGTTTCTTTGGCTCCTTCCAACACCGAGATCCTCTTCGCGGTTGGCGCGGGGGAGCAGGTCATTGGGCGGGATGAGTTCTCCAACTATCCTGCCGAGGCCATGGACCTGCCCTCCATTGGCGGCTCCTTTGGGGAGTACAACCTGGAAGCCATCATCGCTCTGGAGCCTGACCTGATCCTGGCGGCGGAGATCAACACCGCCGAGTTGGTGCAGTCCCTGGAAGACCTGGGTTTGACCGTATATTACCTGTCTAACCCGCTTGATATCGAGGGGATGTACGCCAACCTCGAGATCGTGGCCCAACTCACCGGCCACGCCGACGAGACCGCCGAACTGGTAACCGGATTGCGAACCCGAGTCGAGGCGGTGATGGAAGTCGTCGCCGAGGCCGAAACCGCCCCCACGGTGTTCTACGAACTGGATGGCTTCGACCCCAACGCGCCCTGGACGGTGGGCGGCGGCACCTTCACCGACACCCTGATCACCATGTTGGGCGCAGTGAACGTCGGCGCGGTGATGGAAGGCCCTTATGGGCAGCTCAGCCTGGAAGAATTGATCGCTCAAGACCCCGACATCATCATCCTGGGTGACGCCAACTTCGGCGCTACGCCGGAGGCTGTGGCCGCTCGTCCCGGCTGGGAAACCCTCAGCGCGGTGCAGAACGGCATGGTCTTCGCCTTCAATGACGACCTGGCCAGCCGTCCCGGCCCCCGCCTGGTGGATGGATTGGAAACCCTGGCGATGCTATTCTATCCAGAACTGTTTGAGGAGTAAATTAAGACAATTTCTTTAATGTCTATACTCAAGCGTCGTCCTTTTTTAGTGAACCTGTCCCTTCTGCTGCTGGCAGTTCTGTTCAGCATTGCAGTAGGGGCAGTGTTCATCCCTCCGGGCGCGCTGGGGCGCATCTTGCTGGACCAACTGCCCGGGGTGGAGATAGCTGCGGATTGGCCCGACTTCTTCGTCGTCATCATCATGAAGGTTCGGCTGCCCCATACGATCTTGATAGCCCTGACCGGGGCTGCGCTGGCCTCCAGCGGGGCGGCTTACCAGGGGTTGTTCCGCAACCCGCTGGCCGACCCCTACTTGATCGGCGTGGCCTCCGGGGCGGGGTTGGGAGCCGTCTTCGTCATGGCGTTCCGCTGGCCGGAAGACCTATTGGGCTATTACTTCATCCCATTGGGCGCTTTCCTGGGCGCAACCATAACGGTGGTGTTGGTCTACAATCTGGCCCGGATCGGCCGCATGGTGCCCCTCACCACCCTCATCCTGGCGGGGGTGGCGGTGGGGGCTTTCGCCTCGGCGCTGACCTCCTTCCTCATGCTGCGCTCCAACGAACAGATCCACCGAGCCATCTCTTTCCTGCTGGGGGGCAGCGCCATCGCCGGATGGGACCCGGTCAAGGCCTCCCTGCCCTACATGATCCTGGGGATGGGGCTGCTCTCGCTGTCCGGGCACATGCTCAACGTACTCCAATTCGGCGAGGAGCAGTCCAAGCAGTTGGGCCTGCCGGTGGAAAGGGCCAAGATATTCATCATCGTCACCGCCTCGCTGACCACCGCGGTGGCGGTCTCCTTTTCCGGGGTGATCGGCTTCATCGGTTTGATCGTCCCCCACCTGGTGCGCATCCTCTGGGGGCCGGATTACCGCACCCTGATCCCGCTTTCAATTCTAGGCGGAGCCAGCGCTTTGCTGCTGGCGGACGTGTTGGCGCGGGTGGTGTTGGCGCCCCAAACCCTCCCGGTGGGCATTGTCACCGCCCTGGCCGGCGCGCCTTTCTTCCTGTGGATTTTGCGCCGGGCCAAGATCGAGGTCTTCTGGTAGCCATGTTGGAAGTTCAATCGCTCACCGTAACCTATGGCGACATCGTCGCCCTGCGAGAGTTCAGCCTACGGGTCGAACCGGGGGAGGTATTCGCCTTGATCGGACCCAACGGCGCGGGAAAATCCACCCTCATCCGGGCCGTCAGCGGGATCCTCCGGGGCCAATCCGGGACCATCTCCTCTCAGGGGATGGACCTGGCCTCTCTCTCCTACAGCCAGCGGGCCAGGCTCATCGCCGTAGTGCCCCAGGCCCGCCAACAGGGCGGCGCCTTCACCGTCGAGCAAGCCGTCCTGATGGGCCGCACCGCTTACATGAGTTTTTTAGGGAAGCCTTCCGAGGAAGACCTGGCCCAGGCGAGGCTGGCGATGGAAAAGACCGCATTGATCCATCTAGCCCAGAGACGGATCGCCGAACTTTCAGGAGGAGAACAGCAGCGAGTCCTGCTGGCCCGTGCTCTGGCGCAGACTACGCCCATCCTCCTGCTGGATGAACCCACCAACCACCTGGACTTGCAGCACCAATCCAGCTTGCTCTCGCTGATCCGGGAACTGGTTCGGGAGAAGGAACTGGCTGTGTTGATGGCGATGCACGACCTCAACATGGTCTCACTGTATGCCGACCGGGTGGCTTTGCTGGTGGCCGGAGAGCTGCAAGCCCAGGGCGCGCCAAAGACGGTGTTGACCTCCGAGAACTTGAGCGCGGCTTATAATATCCCGGTGCGGGTGCTCACCCATCCAGAGTATGGCACGCCGCTGGTGTTCCCGGAGGGGAGGAGTTTCGAGGCATAGATGTTTTTTTTCGAGGAAGTAGAACGTCAGAAAGATTGGAAGAAATCTTAGATTCAACTCGTATTTCGCCCAAGCCAGAAACTCTAGAGATAATCGCTTTGGTCCAAGATAAAGACTATCTCCTCATTCGAAGTCTCTCCGAAAAAACATCCTTTGTCTAAGGGGTATATTGTTCTTGTTGAGCGAAGAATTTTTTGGGAAAAGGGTCTATTATTTTGTCCCTTCCATAGTTTTCAAGTTAATGGCAACAGTACACCGGAGGGTGGGAGCGGTTGCGGATTTCGTTTTTTGCAGTATTCGCAACGATGCTGAAAAACCAAGTTTTCAAGGAAGATTGCCCTGCGTATTGCTTGAGTTTGCGGTAAATTTTTATACAGACTTCTTGTACCACGTCTTCAATGTCCTGCTTTTGTGAGAAGCAACAAAAATCACAAGTACAACTAAATCTTTATATCGATGATAAATCTCTGCAAAGGCACGTTCATCTTTGCCATGGCGGTCTAGAAAAAGATTTCCTAGTTCGGCATCTGAAAGTTTGCTGAGATTGTTCATAAGTAACCATCAAATCTGCTCGATGTGAATAGTGTGAGCAGACTTGATGGTTATAGATGCAAACTGATTTTTTCCGGATTATTTATCTTTTTCTTCTAGCTTGTTAACCCAGCCATCCACAATGCGACTTGCAGTTTCCCGGGAACCAAGCCCAAACGCCAGCGCGGCCGCTACCCCGATTGCGCCTATCAACACGCCGAAGGCGATGTTGACAATCTCCCCAGCTACCCCAACCTGCTGAAACGCCATTGCAGCGACCAGTACAAGGATAGCGGTACGAGCCAGTCCAGCCATAAAGCCAGCGTTTTTGCCGCCAGCAGCCATGATAACGTCGCGGGTCAGGTTAGCAAGATAGAGCCCGACCCCAAAGATGAGTAATGCCAGTAGCACTTGCCCGCCAAAGGTCGTGAAAAGAACCAATACTTCAGCCAAAAACCCTAAACCAAGCATGTCGGCGGCTTCAATTCCGGCGAGTAGTAGAACAGCAACCAGCACGATATAGCCAACCACTTCTGAAAGCGTGTACTTTGCCTTATCAGAAGCAATTCGCAAACCCAACTTTTCAGTAATATTGTCGAATCCAATTCCGGTCAGCAGGTTACTGACCAAACCGGAGATCATTTTGCCGGCGAAATAAGCGACCAACAAAACAAGCGCTGCCCCAAAGAACACCGGGATACTGTTCATAACAGCAGTCAGCATAGAAATTGCAGGAGCCGAAATTGCGTCTACACCCAAAGCATTCAAAGCGGTGATGACAGCTGGGATTAGAATTAATATGTAGACTACTGAACCAATGATTTTTGAAAGCGGTTGGGTTTGAGATTCGCTGCTGATCCCGATTTGCTCGCCAAATTTATCAATATTGGTTGCCAATAACAAGTTGACCACGATCTGGCGCACGATACGGGCAATCAACCAGCCGAGAAAAAGGCTGATGGCTGCTGCAAAGATATTAGGAATGGCGCCCAAAATTGAATCTACAACGCCAGTGACGGGTTGCACCAGACCCTGCATCCCAAGCGTACTCAATACGGCGGGCAGGAAAAGCAAGAATACAAGCCAGAAGACGCCCTTTCCCAGAGAATCAGAAACGCTAAACTTCGGCTCGTCAATCTCAGCTTGTTCGGCCAGTCGCTCGTCGAGTTTGGTCATCTGCATTGTGCGCTGGATGACGAATTTCGCAACGGTTGCAACCAGCCAGGCCACGACCAGGATCAATACGGCGCCCAACAATTGCGGGGCAGCCAGAGCGATCTGTTCCAGCATGGCATTCAACGGAGCAGCTACGCCGGGGAGCTGAACTGTCTGGAAGAAAGCGACCAGCACGAACAGCATGACCAGATAGAAAGCTGCCAGCGAAACCCATTTCTCGATATTCAACTTTGCCAGTTCTTCGCCTTCAGATACTGCGCCAGCCAGACGATTGTCTATATTGATCCGCTTCATCAACCGGTAGACTACACCCTTGATAACCCGGGCGATGATCCAGCCGACGATCAGGATCGCGAGACCTGCCAGCAGGTTGAGCATATCTTCGCTGACAAGAGCCATTAATTGAGTAAATAATTCGTCAAACATTGAAATCTCCTTTTAGTAAATTAATTGTATGAATGTTTACTTACTTAGACACTGAATACTAGCAGAATGTCACATAGATTCTAAAATCCTTTGAGGTTCGCCTATTGGAATTAGGCAACCACTAGTGCAAAACAATAGATATTTTCGCTAATCGCTTACCAGGGAAGCGATGTCTGATCAAATAGTTTCCAAACTCTATCTGCCAGATCTTGCAGTGGGTGTTTTTATCTGGTTCAACAACTTTCCTTTTGGCATGAATTCATCGGGGTTCGATCGGATTCATGCCAAGGGTATTTTTTGGGGATCAAGCAAGCTAACAAATGTGTCCCTTTCTCTGAAAGCTTTACTTCTTGATTGGTTGATCGCATCCAATCTCAGACCATTTTGCTTTTGTACTATGAGGCATGATCCCAAAACATGACCAATACACGTATACCTTGCTGATCTGTTTTCTCCAAAACCCATTGCAGGTACTCAATGGTGGGCCCTTTTAGGATTTCCTGCCACAAAACACAACCCACATCATTGATTTTGTGCCCAATTATTCATCACTCCCTGGGAATCCTAGGTAGGAAAGCTATTGTACCATTAATCAATGTGCAGTATGGGGGCGGTTAGCTGTTAGGGAGCACGAAAATTATGTAGAATCAGTAGTTTTGATGAAAATTCTGGGTTGTCTAAGTTCCCCTGAGCAAAATGACACTTTGGGAGAGAATTTTTGCGATTTATACTAACGATTTTAGGAGAAACTCAGTATCTTTCTACAACATTTTCGTGCTCCCAGCTGTTAGCTGTTGGGTATTCCCTAAATGAAGCATTTTTGCCTGTATCAAGTGCGTTGTAGATCAAATAACCCCAGGACGGACTCGAACCGGAGCCGTCTGATAATACTGAGTCACCTTTCCAAACTAGTTTGCTGTTGCCAATTTGTTGCCAATAGCCTGGAAACTATGGAAAGGATAGACGAAATAGACACTTTTACCCACCCATTTGCCACTCTGTAGACGTAATAGACGCCCATAGACAGGGTGGACGTTTTTGCGCCTGACTCTGAATCAGAATGCTCATGAGTTATCTCTGAATTCCCGACCAGGAAAACCCCCCGCATGCGGGGGGTTTTGGGTTTATTTGGGATGTATTCCCGTCCTGGGTTTCTTGCAGTTGGTGATCTGATACATTCTTTTCCGTCGGATAGGGTGTAGAAAGAGAGTTCTAAGCGCCCTATTACAGATACTGAGTTAGATAGACTAAATCACCTGGTAGTTGGGCGCTTCTTTAGTGATGATCACATCGTGGGGATGACTCTCTATCAGACCGGCGTGGGTGATCCTGACCAGTTGGGTCTCCTGGCGGAGGTCTTCCAAAGTGGAAGCGCCAGCGTAGCCCATCCCGGAACGCAGGCCGCCGCCTTCACCCGGGCTACTTGTGCTGGTTTTCCCGGCTGAAGCCTCGACTCCACCACCATTTATGGAATCCGTCAGATTCCGGCCTTGAAGAAAACCCTAATGCACTAGTTCTGAACATGATCCAAGTTTTTTGTTTTTCTTCGTGTTTTTCGCGCCCTTTCGTGTCCTTCGTGTTCCAAAACAGCCTACCTTCTCTCCACCTCCACCCATAACTGCACCCCATCGGTCATCAATTGGATCCAGCCATTCAGATCGGTTCGCAGCAGCGTATAGCCCTCCAACGCATCCAGCGTTTCGGGGTCAGGCAGGCCGTCGTAATCATTGGCCGAGACGCTGAGGAGGGCGACCCAGGGATTCAGGTTGGCGATCCATTCTGGAGGGTTGAGGGGGGCGTAGCCGTTGTCAGCCAGCAGGAGAGCGGTCACCGGCCCGATGGCTTCGCCGTAGCGCAGGGTTTCCAGGATGTCGAAATCCAACCCCAGGGGAAGCAGCGCGCGGAAGCGATCCCACTCCAGCATAAAGACCGCGCCGCCCCGGTTTACGGCCAACACGGTAAGTTTGGCTCCGCCGCCCAGGTCCAAGACTTGCCCAGCCTCGGGAATGATGATCGGGATTTGGGCCTCGCTGAGCGCCTCACGCAGGTAACGAGCCGAACGCGAAGCTGTGAAGGTCCCCGCCCAGAGCGCGTTGTCCGGGGGGAAGCGTTCGATGAGGGTCGGCAGGGCGGCGACCTGATTCTCGCCCGGCGCGGCCACCACCAGATAATCTATCCGGCGGTACCCCAACGGCAGCCTCCGCCCTAACCCTTCGGAAAGAAGGGTCGCGCTGGGGCCGCCATTGACCAGCACGGTGCGCCCGGTTGGGGTCTGGATGAGGAGCGCCTCGCCGGTGCCCACATCCAGCACAGTGAGGCGCAGGTACCCATCGGGGGCATAAAATGCCGTCTGCCATACCAGGATGGTGAGCAGAGCCAGAACCGACAACCACACTGCCGGACGCCCGCCGAGATCCAACCTGGCGAACCAGCCCTTCACCCGGTCGGTGGCGAAAGTCACCAGCAGGAGTGCAGCATAGAAAACCACTACCACGCCCAAACTGACCGCGCCCAACGCAATGGTTCCGCCGGGGATGGCGGCGAATAACTCCACCGCCCGGATGGTGAAAGCGACGAAAGGCCAGGCGAAGTATGCGGCCAATTGTCCCATTGGCAGGTAGATCAAGCCCAGCAAGACCGCCAAACCGCCCACGATCATCACCGGCGGCTGGATGGGAAGAATGACGAAGTTGGCGGGAAGGGAAATTATCGAGAACCGGCGGAAGTGATAGACGATCACCGGCAGCGTGGTGATCCCGGCGGCGAAAGTGAACAAGAAGTATTCTCCCACCGGCCCCACCAACCGCGCCACCGTCTCTTCCGGCAGGCGGCGGGAGGCCAATCTCACGAAGGCGGCGGAAAAGGGATCGGCGTAGAGCACCAGCCCCAACGTGGCGGTGAACGAAAGTTGGAAACCGATGTCCCAGAGGATCTGGGGGTCGAAAAGCGCCATCACCGCGCCAGTGAAGGCCAGACTGTTAATTCCCGTCTGCCGGCGGCCTACCTGACGCGCGAACAAAGCCATTCCGCTCATGATCGCCGCCCGCACCACCGCTGCATCCGCTCCCACCAGGATGGTGTAGAGGATCACCATCGCCATTGCCACGATGGCTCCCCGCCAGCGGCCCAGTAGCCGCCCAAAGAACCTGACGAAGAGACCGGCAATGATGGTGAAATTGAATCCCGATATGGCGATGATGTGCGAGGTGCCGGTATCCCGAAAGGCGTCTTTGACTGGCGTAGAGATTCCGGTTTCTACGCCCAGGAGAATACCGGCCAACAGGGATGCCTCCGGGTCGGGGAAGAGATGGTAAACGGTCTCCAGGGCGCGGGCCTTGAGGGCATAGATACCTGCCAGCAGCGGTCTGCCCTGGTCTGACTCTTTGATGAATGCCTCCGCGTAGGGCATGTAGGCATAGATCCCTTGACGAGCCAGATAGTCTCTATAAGAGAAAGTCTCGTCCTCCGGCGGGGTCTCGATCTTGCCGGTCAACACAACCCGGTCGCCGTAACGCCACTCGTCGCCGGTGGGAACCCGGGCCAGCAGCAGGCCATCTCCATCCCGCAGCCTTTCCCCCTCCGGGTGCAGTCGTTCAACCTGTATGCGCAGGTTGACGTAGCGGTCGCGCACGTCGGGCGGCTCGACGAGGATGCCAATCACCGTCATCTCGACCTCGCTGTCGTTGTACCAGGCGATGAAGCCCTCGGTGATGATGGGCTGGGCGGCCTGGTAGCGGGCCGCGCCCAGGCACAAGACACAGAGCAGGATGGGGATGGGGGGAGAGAGGCGAGAGACAGGGGAGGCAGGGAGCAATTGGGATAGGAGGGGCGGGAGATACGGCAGCAGGCGGGGAATCAACAAGAGGGTCAAGGCCAGCGCAGACAGCAACAGCCAACCCAGGCTGGATAAGGACAATATTGAAGCTAGGATTATCCCAACGAGGAAAAATAGAGAGAGCCAGAAAAGAGGCATGGGAGGGGCCGAATTGTCTTCGTAGTCAAACTGGTCTTGGAGGGCGGAGGCTAAAGCCCCCTAGAGGTAAATCCAGTATAGCATCATTTACAGTGAGATGCAAGTTTTTCCCAGCGCTCAGTGTGCGGCAAATGATGTCATCGTAAACATCCCGCAGGTTTCTATTAGTTCACTTTAATGTGTCAAGCTTATCCATATTCATCCTAATCCAAAAGTTTCTATCATATCTAAAGTGAGTCCATTGTGATACACCAAGGCGTTCATGCCCTTCCTTTACCGCTTCTCTCAATTCTGTGGCATCTCCAATACCTGTAATAATTGCTAACTTGGAAAAATTTTTATGTTGAGTTGCCCTGAGAAACAGTGGATAGTCCCCTTCGTTGGATGCGTAATGGAGAGTTTGAGGATACCAATCTGAACCAGGTGTCAGAAATGACATCAGTAAAATTAATAAATCCGCTTCTAAAATTGATTTGAATGGTATATCTTCTCGTTCAGCATGTCTTTTTATAAATTCAGCCGCGGGGCTGAATAACGTTCTTCCTTCTAATGCAAGTATAGACTGTAAGGCCTTAGAATATCCATAAAAAACATCAAAAGTATCAAATGCTTTATCCCTATGTCTCTCAGTTAATGGGCGAAGATAATGGATGGTAAAAATTTCGTGTAGAGATTCAAATGATTTATTCTTTATTAAGCTCGCAATAATGTATAAAAATGTTTCATAAACAAATAATGAGTGAGCCTCGAACCATGCGTCATTCCACTTATTAAGTTCCGGTGGACGCGCTTTTAAATCTCTGAGTCTTTCGAGAAATTCAATAAGTGTCTCGGAAAACTCATTTATTGGTGTGACTTCGCTTTCAAGGAGAACCCAATCAATTATATGATTACGTACTTTTGTTAGTTTCTTTGCATCCTCTAAAACTTTCTCTCCCAGTGAATTTACATCAGGGCGCTCGCGGATTCTCAACTCGTCAGCATACTCTATACAAGCATTCAAAAATTCGCGCCTATACAACGACCCACCTTTCTTTCCTTGGAGAATCGCTTGCTTAAGAGAATTGAATTTGGCTTGAACATGACTTGTTGGGGTTGCTACATCGCTGGTTATATAAACAGGCGGTTTTCCTAGTTTCGGCTTTTCATGTAGCGGCTTACCAAAAATCAATCTAATTAATCGCTCCCAATTTCCATTCACAGCTTCTGGTGTGGAGAAATCAATCCATATTCGTGACTTGAGGAATGTCGGCAAGAAAGGATTTCCACTATCATCAAACTCACAAATAATTGGAATGAATTTTGATTGCTCTACTTTTTCATAAATTTCTTGAGAGATTATTTGGGTCTCAGTACCAACACCTGCTTTTCTAGCATCAGCTTTTTCCGAATATTTTTCGTCACAAATCACAAGAACATGAGTAACGGATTCGTCTGTTACCATTCTCTCCATAAAAGCATACTTATCATGACCTTCCTTCAAGTCATAAATATCTAAAACAACATCAATACCATCTGCAACTAATCGCTCCACCCATTGCTGTACTAATGCTTGATGGGATGGAGAACTCCAGCTATATGAAATAAATACCTTTGGGGACATCTATCCTCTATTATGCGTTTACGGGTTGTTGGCGGGATGCTGATTGTATAAATACCTTCTCTGGGTGATTATACACGGAAACGAAGTTTTTTGATGCTAAAAAGTTGCACTTCTCCCTGACATCTTTTGCGTGCACA
>CBDUUP010000013.1:0-30056 GCA_965370435.1 uncultured Anaerolineales bacterium
GGCTATGGAGCTTGATCCTGACGTGGTATTGATGGACATCAATATGCCGGATATGGATGGGATCACGGCCACCGAAGAGATCCGCAGCAAAAAACCTCATCTTGAGATCGTCATCCTATCGGTACAGAGCGATTCCAACTACATGCGGCGGGCCATGTTGGCTGGGGCGCGCGACTTTCTCACCAAACCCCCCAACGTAGAAGATCTGGTAGGGGCCATTCGCCGAGCTGGAAAGATGGCTCACGAAGAGAGGGCCAAATCTTCGGTCTCCGCCACAACCCAGGCCCCCGGCGCAGATACCAGGGCGCGGAGCCTGACCGGCGCATACGGCAACGTTGTCGTCATCTACAGCCCCAAAGGCGGAAGCGGGCGCACAACTCTGGCTGCCAACCTGGCCGTAGCGCTGCACAATGATGAAACTCCCGTAGCAATAGTGGATGGCAACTTGCAATATGGAGACGTTTCTTTCTTCTTCAATGAACAGGGAAAGAACAACATTCTAGACCTGGCCACCCGAACCGATGAATTGGACCCCTCGATCATAGACGAGGTGCTCATTCGGCACGAGGCCTCCGGGGTGAAGATTTTGGCCGCCCCTCCGAAGCCAGAACAAGCCGAGAGCGTCAGCGCCGACCAGTTTGCCAACCTGCTCTCGTATTTCCGCCAGCTTTATTCTTACGTGATCGTAGACGCCAACTCCCGTCTTACCGACATCACCCTGGCTGCGTTGGATGAATGTGACGTGGTTATCTTGATCGCCTCCCAGGAAATCCCCACCATCAAGAACCTGCGTTTGTTCCTAGACTTGAGCCATGTGATCGGCCTGGACCCCCGGCGCATTTTAATGATAATGAACAAGTATGATAAGCGCGTGAACATTACCCCAGAAAGGGTGAGCGAGAGCCTCAAACACGAAATCAAGGCTGTCATACCCACTGACGAGAAACTGGTTTTTCCGGCTATGAACCGGGGTGTTCCCTTTATGTTGCAGAGCAAGTCTCATCCGGTATCGCGAGGGATTCTAAATACGGCCGAAGCCCTCCGCCAGAAGATCGCTGAACTTAAAGATGGCGCAGAGCCGGACTAGGTACGAGCATCAAAGCAAGACAGGTAGCAATGCTGTTAGGAGTATGAGAAATGTCCTTATTGAAGCGGATTGAAAAAGGTCAGGGAGGGACTCCTTCGAAGGGAGATGAAGGCGAGGGAGGCGGTTCCCGCCTTTCAGCGCTTCAAGCTCGGCGCGTCTCCGCCCCGGGTGTAAAAAACCAGCAAGATACTTACCTGGATCTTAAAACTCGGGTTCAAAACCGGCTGCTCGCCGAATTGGACCCCTCCATGGATGTCAGCGCGCAGAGTGACGTGCGCCACACGATCCAGGAGCTATTCGAGCAAATTCTGGTAGAGGAGAGCATCGTCCTCACTCGCCCGGAACGCCACCGCCTGTTTGAGGCGATTGTGGCCGAAATTCTGGGCTTAGGCCCATTACAACCCTTGCTGGAAGACCCCACCATCACTGAAATCATGGTCAATGGAGCCAAGAATATCTACGTGGAGCGGGCCGGCAAGATCCATCGGGTGCCGGTGGCTTTTGAGAGCGACGAACACGTAATGCGCATCATAGACCGCATTGTGGCCCCTCTGGGCCGCCGTATTGACGAATCACAGCCCTACGTAGATGCCCGATTGCAGGATGGCTCTCGGGTGAACGCCGTCATCCCGCCGATCTCCCTGATCGGGCCGATCTTGACCATCCGTATTTTTGCCAAAAATCCCATCACTGTTGAGCAGCTTATCGGTTTCGGCACCCTTACGGCGGAAGCCTTACAATTTCTCAAAGCTTGCGTAGAATCACGGCTCAATATTGTGGTTTCTGGCGGCACCGGTTCCGGTAAAACCACCTTGCTCAACATTCTATCCTCTTTCATCCCTCCCGACGAGCGTATCGTCACTGTCGAGAACGCTGCTGAACTCCAACTGCGCCAGGATCACGTCGTCACCCTCGAATCCAAACCGCCTAACATTGAAGGCCGAGGCGAGATCACTATTCAACAATTGGTCATCAACACCCTGCGTATGCGCCCTGACCGGGTTATCGTAGGTGAGATTCGTGGTGAAGAAGCCCTCGACATGCTCCAAGCTATGAATACCGGCCACGATGGTTCCATGACTACCGCTCACTCCAATGGCCCTCGCGATACCCTGGCCCGCATCGAAACCATGACCATGATGGCTGGCTACGATCTACCCGTACGGGCTATTCGAGAACAAATTGCTTCTGCGGTTGACCTTATCGTTCACCAGGAACGTATGCGGGATGGATCGCGGAAACTTACCAACATTACCGAAGTCAGCGGGATGGAAGGCGATGTGATCACGATGACCGATCTTTTTGCCTTCGAGCAGACTGGCTTTGAGGAGGGCAAGGTGATCGGAGCCATGCGTCCTACCGGCTTGCGCCCCAAATTCATGGATAAAATTGAGGCCGCTGGGATCCACCTGCCAGCCTCAATATTCGGCATTGGCAAGCGGCGCGGTTACTAGTACGTATTTAGCAAGTAGAGGAAGGTGTAAGCATGAGTGTGACTGTCTTTGTGGCCATTGTAGGAGGGGTCTTTGCCCTTCTCTTACTGGGCATTGGCATATACGTCACCACCAGATCCGAACGTTCACTGGTTGAAGACCGGTTGGAACATTTTCTCGAAGATGAGTTAGAGTTTGCCCAAGAGGGGGAATCCTCCGCGCTGGTTACCGATTGGCTCACAGTTCAAGTGGAGCGAACCTCCTGGGGGGATCGTATCTCAAAAAATCTGGCCCAGGCAGATGTAAAGCTCAAGGTAGGGGAATATGTCGCTTTACACATTATCGCCGCAGCCGGCGTGGGGGCGCTTGCATGGTTTATCGGCGGTATGGATTTTATCAGCGGTATAATCGGAATGGTCATCGGTTTCTTCATCCCTCGAACCTTTCTAAAACGATCGCAAGCGAAACGACTCAAGACATTCAGCAGCCAACTTCCCGATATGTTGAATCTGGTGGTCAATGGTTTACGAGCTGGTTTTTCCACCATGCAAGCCTTGGAAGCTGTGAGCCGGGAGATGCCCTCCCCGATCAATGTTGAGTTCCGGCGGGTGGTGCAGGAGATGCAGTTAGGCGTCTCAATGGAGAATTCCCTGGCCAACCTGTTGCGGCGGATTCCCAGCGACGACCTCGACCTGGTTATAACGGCCATTAACGTTCAGCGGGAGGTTGGCGGTAACCTGGCTGAAATTTTGGAGACCATCTCTCATACTATTCGGGAACGGATTAAGATCAAAGGCGATATCCAGGTGCTTGTATCGCAGGTGATTTATTCGGGCCGCTTCCTGTCAATTCTGCCGCTCATCCTCTCCTGTATTCTTTATCTGGTGAATAAACCCTATATATCTATGTTCGGCGCTGAACCGAAAATTTGTGGAATCTGCATGGTATCGCTGGCCGCGGGCATGGTTATTGCCGGTTATATCGCTATGAATAAGATTGCTGATATTGAAGTTTAGGTTACAAATTGACTACTGAAAGATAGAAAAGGAGATTGAACGATGGACCCGATCCTTTTATGTGTTGGTGGAGTAATATTGGTGGGAATTTTAGCAGGCGCGTTCTTTTTGGTGAGGATTGGTCTGAGATCCTCTCAAGACGAAGACCCATTAGCCGCGCGCATGGCTGAATTCGCCGACAGCGGTGAAGCGGTCACCCTCGAAGATGTGGAAATGTCTCAGCCTTTCTCTGAACGCATCTTGATTCCATTCGCTCAGAAAATGGGGGAATTTGCTCTACGCTTCACTCCCCAAGCTGCCCTGGAAGACACCGCCAAGAAAATTGAAATGGCGGGAAATCCTCGCGGAATGGACCCCACCGTCTTTATGGCAGCCCGATTTATTGTGGGGATTGGTCTGGGCGTACTTTTGTTTGTGGTTTTCTTTATAGTGAAAGGATCTAATCCGTCCATGAATCCTTTTGCGATTCGTCAAATTGGGATTGTGGTGGCCGCTTCTGCGTTTGGTTTCTACGTTCCGGGACTAATGCTGCAGAGCAAGATCAACAGCCGCCAGGAATCGATCCGTAAATCCTTGCCCGATGCTCTGGATTTGCTCACCATTTGTGTGGAAGCAGGGTTGGGTTTCGACCAGGCCATGCAGAAAGTTAACGAGAAATGGGATGACGACCTCTCGATAGCCTTTGGCCGCGCCCTTCAGGAGATTGCCCTGGGAAAGACCCGCCGGGATGCATTGCGATCTATGGATGGACGCATCGGTTTGTCGGAGATGACCAGTTTTATCGCCGCTATCATTCAAAGCGAACAGTTGGGCGTCAGCATGGCTAAAGTATTACGCATCCAGTCGGATGACATGCGAATTAGACGCCGCCAAAGAGCTGAGGAGGCGGCCCAAAAAGCGCCCGTCAAAATGCTCTTCCCCATGGCAATATTGATATTCCCTTCCATTATGATCGTTCTGCTTGGCCCCGCCGGGCTTATTATGATGCAATCCGCCTTGGGCGATATGTTCTTTGGTCAGTAATAATATCCAAAAACACCTACCCGGTAATATTTGGTAATGCCCATAATTGAGGCAAAGCTACCCTCAGCATATCGTCTTTACCGGTGGCTCTGGACCAGCCTGGATTGGCTCTATCCACCGCGCTGTGGGGGATGTGACGCCCCGGCGGATCGTTGGTGTTTGGAATGCCAACGCAATGCGAAGATCATCACGCCTCCCACTTGTGACCGTTGTGGTAAACCTGGCCTGGCAGGGACTTGCCATTTCTGCCGGCAAGCGCCCCCGCATTTCACCCTGGTTAAGTCCTGGGCGATATTTGAGGGGCCTGTGCGGAATGCCATACACCGCCTCAAGTACAAAAGAGATGTAGCCCTAGGAGAGGCGCTGGCCCGGATGCTCATCCAAACGTTGGTCAATCTGGCTTGGGAGATTGATCTGGTGATCCCGGTGCCGCTGGGGAAATCCCGGCTTGCCGAGCGGGGGTATAACCAGGCTGCTTTGCTGGCCCGGCCGCTGGCGTTGGCAATGCGCTTGCCCTACCAACCTCCGGCGCTCCACAGGATGCGGGAAACTCGGACTCAAGTGGGTCTTTCGATCATTGAGCGGCGGTTGAATGTGGATGGCGCTTTTCAGGCGGATACCGCTTTAGCTGAAGGCCGGTCGGTTTTAATTGTGGATGATGTGATGACTACCGGCGCGACCCTTAACGCTTGCGCCGGCGCTTTACTGGATGCTGGAGCGAAGCATGTCTTGTCCCTCACCCTGGCGAGAGTGTCTTAGATGTTATGTCAAGCATGAATTACAGGTTGATGTTCGCCAACCTTGCGAAGGTTGTTTTGCAAAATCACTTATTTTGCCCTCGAGAACCGAGTTTTTAACAGGTTTGAAGCCTGAGCAACCTTCGCAAGGCTTAGCGCAGCTCTGCGATTTAGCCGTGACAGATTATTAGATATTTTCTAACAAATCAAATACTTGGCGTAAAATTAGGAGTTTTGTAATTATTCTTGTGAAATAAGGAGATACGATGAGCATTGAAGTTGAAGTTCATGGCCGGAACATGGAGGTTTCCGACCGACTCTATGATTACGTGACCAAAAAGGTCTCGAAACTCGACCGGTATCTGAACAGCATAGAAGAGGCCACGGTTGAGCTTTCCCACGTGAAATCGGCCCGCAGCGCCTCTGACCGCCAGGTCGCCCAAATCACAGTGCGCGCTAAACGCACCATGTTCCGGGCTGAAGAGCGCTCGGATGACATTTTCGCCGCGGTGGATGGCGCGCTGGAAAGGATGCAGCGCCAGATCAGCAAATTCAAAGGCAAGCAGAAGAAAAGGCGGGGGGATGGCCTCTCGATTGGGGAGGCGGTTCTTGAAGATGTGCCTGTTGATGCAGACGATGAAACCGGCGATTTACCCATCATCATCCGGCGTAAGCGTTTTACCCTCATCCCTATGGATGAGATAGACGCCATAGAGCAGATGAGCCTGCTGGGGCATGATAAATTTTTCGTTTTCTACAATATCAACACTAATTCCATCAATGTCCTTTACCAGCGACGCGATGGCAACTATGGTTTGATAGAAGCTGAAATCGGATAGGTTTACCTAAAATATAATTCCTCTGTGTTCACGACCCTTACAAAGGATTGCCCATCTTCTAAATTGACATGGGCAATCCTTTTATATTTTCAGAATATACTTGGAAAATGAAGGGTGTGAGAGATAAGCAGTTAAGGTGAATGGGAATAAAAATGCGGCACGCTGGTCTAATGCCAGCGTGCCGCATGGTATTGTTCGATAGATGAATAAGTACTTGATGTAATTTGGCCCTGAGATTATTCTTTTTCTTCCTCCGGCGTAAGCGGACGGCAGGTAGCGTGCAGGAACTGGAAATCACCCCGGGCGGGCATCAGTTCCAGCACCTCTGTGATGACAAAAGTATCTTCGCCTAGTCGGATGCGTTTACCCACCTCAGGCTGGTCTTTGAGATTGAGGATCGCGCCGGGGTGGTCTATCCCTTTGACCACGTAACTAACTTTATATACAGTCATTTTATCCCTCCCGCTGCCTTTCGTTGAGATTCCGGTGGCGCAGCTTGAAGGATAGATCGGCGGCGATGTTGCGCATGACGATGTATCCAATGCGAGTTTGCTGTTCACACAGGGCGTCGAAGTCCGCCTTACGGATCACCTGAACGATGGTTGGATCCTCAATGGCGCGAACCGTTGCGGAGCGTTTCCCTTCATCCACCAGGGACATTTCGCCGATGGTCTGTCCGGCGCCCATGTTGACGAGCACGTGATCGGAGTTTCCCTCCCTTTCTACGACCACCTCAACAAAACCCTCGTGGATGATGTATAGCTCATTGCCAGGTTCGCCCTGTTTGGCCAGGGTTTCTCCTTTGCTCAGTCGTTTCTCCTGGCAAAGGGCCAACAGTGCATCATATTCCTGGTCGTTGAGACCTACGAAAAAATCGATACTGCCTAATACTTCTTTCAAGTCCATGCCGCAGCCTCCTCTGGGGAGCAACTCAATGAACGTTATCCCGAGGATAACGGTTTGCTTACGCTGTGATTGACGGTAATGAGACTGAAAGTATCATAACATGCAAACCATCAATCACCTATATTGTACGTTTCTTCTTATTAGTTGGCAACCCAAAGTATGCACTTGTATGGAGTTTATGGAGAACCTCCCACGGGTTGTTTCTATAATAATTCGATCTGCTTTCGCCAGATTTGAACTTGAATCGGACTAATTCCAGCCCAACCTGTGGAAGGTTGGGTATCTCCCCAGCAGTTTTGGGTGAATACAACTCAATTGAGAAGCTATTTACGGATTCTGATGATCTACTCCACCCAACACTGCGGGTATAATACGGTGTGTCCCTACCCGATAGGGGTAGGGCACAATTTAAATTAGCTTGGAGATACCGGAATGTCAGAACAAAAAGAGGTTGTTATCGAAATCGCCGAATTGTTGGAAGGGACTGAAATTGATAACCAGGCGATCGAAGAGTCTGTCCGCACATTGCTGAATGCAATTGGCGAAGACCCCGAGCGGGAAGGTCTCAGGCGCACCCCGGAGCGCGTCGCCCGCATGTACCACGAACTGCTGTCGGGATATTACCAGGACCCTTGGGCGCTCATTAACGATGCCATTTTCAACGTGCCTTATGACGAGATGGTGCTGGTGCGGGACATTGAATTCTACAGCCTGTGCGAACATCACTTATTGCCTTTTGTGGGCCGCGCCCACGTCGCCTATATCCCCAACGGTTCGATTTTGGGCCTCTCCAAGATTCCCCGCATAGTAGATCTTTTCGCCCGCCGAGTGCAAATTCAAGAGCGCATGACCCGCCAGATCGCTGAATTTCTGCTGGCGGTCCTTGAACCGAAGGGAGTCGCCGTGGTGGTGGAAGGGCTGCATCTCTGCTCCATGATGCGCGGGGTGAAAAAGCACAGCGCCCGGATGACGACCTCCGCCATGTTGGGGATTTTCCGCACCAACCTCGCTACTCGCCAGGAGTTCCTGGATAATATTTCGCGGGGGGCGACTTCGTTGGAATTCTAGGGGACGGTGGATGGGGAAGCGAGTGTGCAAGTTGGCAAGTAGGCAGGTAAGCAAGTGGGCAAGTTTGCGAGTTGGCAAGGAAATATTTCTCCCTTTGGGAATGTGCGTATAGCCGATATGTCAGTTGATTCTATTCTTCCCTTGTGCGCTCGATTTCCACTCCCACAGATTTTGAAAATCTCACTGCTCCGGGTTTCTCCACCCGCACACGCACTTTCTGGACACCCGGTTCGGCCAGACAGAGTTGGGCCAGGTCGGCGGCCAGGGCTTCCACGGTGAAGCGTTGAGCGCTTTCCGCGTGAGCGAGGGCCTTCTTGCTGACCGTGCGGTAATTGACGCTGTCGTTCAGGTCATCGCTTTCACCCGCCTTCCGCAGGTCGGCGAACAAAACCAGGTTGATGAGAATCTCCTGGGGTTTCTGGCGCTCCCAATCCTCCACACCAATGATACCGCGGGCAGTCAGATCTTTTATGATGATCTTATCCATACCTATCCACTGATCGTTCTCACCCTGCCTCCAGCGCCTGAACAACGCGGGATAATTTTGCGTGGGCTTCTTCAGCGACTTCTTTAATACCGGGGTTTTCCGCCAAACCCTCAGTATGGGCCATTATTCTGGGGTTGAACAGGCGCACCAGACTGCTTTCATCGGAGGCGGCCTCCACGGTCACGTTGCAGGGCAGCATCATGCCCACCAGAGGTTCAGCGGTCAGGGCTTGGTGCGCCAGGTGCGGGTTGCAAGCGCCTAAGATCACGTAGGGACGGAAGTCAACGTCCAACTTCTCTTTCAGGGTGGCGCGCACGTCAACCTCGGTCATTATGCCAAACCCTTCATCTTTGAGGGCGGCAGTGACAGTCTGGACAGCTTGTTGGTACGGTTGGTTGAGCTGAACTTCAAAAGCGAGTGGTTCGGACATAAAATTCTCCTTTATCAAATCCTTCAGAGGGGGGGTACGCTCTGTCAGGGCTTTAGCTATTCTTTATTATACTCGCTTGGCTTCTCAAGGCGTTATCCAGAAATACCCATAATATCCCGATTACACCGAAGCAAAAAAAGACTATAATTCCAATGGATAATTCTACCTTGACGAGAAGATAACATTATGCCTAAAGATCACGTTTACATCTGCCACTCTCAACCGGACAAAGATTTTGCCCTCCAACTCGCCAACGACTTGAGATCCCGGGGGGTGACAGTTTGGAGGGAGGGGGATAACCAAGGGGCATTTTTAGAGCCTCAGCCGCAGCTTGAGGAGGCCATAAAGAACTGTGAGGCATTTCTTATCCTTCTCTCCCTCCATGCCTCTCTCGCCCTCAATTTACCCCCAGAACTCTCGCTTGCCAATAACGCCAGCAAAAAAATCATCCCCCTCCTTCTGGGATTGTCCGAGGTCCCGGACGCGTTTCGCTATCAGGTAGGCGGGATCCAGCCTTTGGCGTTTGAGCAAAGCGAATACGAGCGATCCCTGGACGGTTTGATGCAGGTATTGATGCTGGAGGGAATCCCAGTTTCCCCTCCCCAAGCCGTGAAGGATTTGGAATACGACCTCCTGCCAGAACCGGAAGCAGAGTTGGAGTCGAAGCCTGAGCCAATGTCGAAGGCTGAGCCAAAAATAGATATGGCCCTCCTGTATGAATCCATGCCCGAAACAGGGGATGATCCCGCTCTTGAGCCAACGCCTGAGCCTGAGCCAGAGCCGAAGGCTGAGCCAATACCGAAGCCTGAGCCACCGCCGAAGCCACCGCCGAAGCCACCGCCTCCGCCTATTCCAAAGTCGAAGTCTGAAGCAATGGATATGCTTGAATCGATTCTTGAGTCACGCTATAAACCTGGGGAGACCTTGGATGACGTGGGGGATTATGATTCCCCGATCAAGCAGTGGTTGGAGTCGGAGCCGCCGGTAGTCAAATCGCTCCTCGATATCGTCAAGCCGGGGGCCAAGCCCCAGGACTTGATCGAGTATGAACCGCTAGCCAGAAAAAAGGTATCCGATGAAATTGAGAACATCAGCATAATGACCGGTCTCTCCCGGGGCTGGGTGGTGGGTATTGTAGTTTTATGCTCGATGTGCATGTTATGGTTTTTTTGCATCTCTGTGCTTGGCAGCATCCCCAGTTTACCATCTCCCTAAAATATTCCTGTCTGGGAAGCTCCCACGCTGTCGGTGGCGCCAATTCCGCCCCTCAAAATGCGACCTATAACGTGGGGTTCCGCTGCGCGATGTCGCCTTGATGAACACTGATTCGTTGAATGGATGAGGTCACTGAATCTGCCGGAGGGGGATTTTGTTATTAGTGAGGTGATTTCAGTCGCCAAATTTTTTGTCCGTCCAAGAAAATGAGATTATAATAGCATCATACGTCTCCTGTCTTGGGAGAATTTCATAACATGCTCGATGACTACGTCTTCATCAGCTAATACAAAGCTCAAGAAATCGTCCTCCAATTGTAGATGAATTGGAGGCGCGTGGACTTGCTATAGAATGATGTTAAATACCAAAACCGCTATATTTATCAGTTACCGGAGGGATGATACCGCCGGATATGCAGGGCGGCTCTATGACCGCTTAAGCGCACATTTCGGTGAAGACCGCCTCTTCATGGATGTCGACACCTTAGCCCCAGGCGTGAATTTCGTGGATGTTTTGCGTAATGCGGTCGCTTCGTGCGATGTGCTGATTGCGCTGATTGGCCATCAGTGGCTGCATATCGCCGATACTGAAGGGGGGCGAAAGTTGGACAACCTTGAAGATTTCGTCCGCCTGGAGATTGTCGCCGCGCTGGAGCGAGGCATCACCGTAATCCCGGTGCTGGTTGGCGGAGCAAGAAATCTCCGCTCGATCGATCTACCCGATGATCTGAAACCCTTGGCGAACCGCCACGCAGTTGAACTGCGCCACACTCGTTTCAATGCAGACGTTGATTACCTTGTCCTCGCATTAGAACGAGAATTGGCCGCGGCGGAGGAAACGCGAGCCGAAGCCCAGCGGTTGGCAGAGGAAGCCGAACGCAAGGCCAAAGAAGAATCCGAACGGAAGGTAAAAGAAGAAGCTGAACACAAGTCCAAGCAAGACGCAGAAAAGAAGGCATTGTATGAGGCTGAGCATAAAGAAAAAGAAGAAGCCGAACGTAAGACGAAGGAAGAGGCCGAGTGTAAGGTCAAGAAAGAGGCAGAGCAGAAAGCAATAGAGGAGTCCACACGCAAAACTAAAGAAGACGCAGAAAGAAAAGAAGAATATGAACGCGCACCAAAACCGAGGAAAGCACCATACCTCAAACCGCTGACCCGACCCATGTCTGCCCGACCCCCAACCACCAAACCTAAAATCCCCACCCGGAACTGGATTATTGGGTCTGTGTTGTTTGGATTGATAGCGATGTTGCTTGTGGGTGGCACAGGTATTTTGGCGGCTGTGGGTTTGTGGTTGCAACCTGTCGATGCAACGGCCACAGTGAGGGCTGGTGCAACATTCACCGCGAGAGTTGGTGCAACAGCCACCGCGAGAGCTACACTTGCTTCTTATGGCATGATGGTTTCAGAAAAAGATGGCATGATCCTGGTTTACGTCCCCGAGGGTGAATTTCTTAGGGGTTCGTCAGATTCCGACACCCAGGCAAATGACGGTGAGAAACCCCAACACACCGTAACCCTGGACGCCTTCTGGATTGACCAGACCGAAGTGACCAATGGAATGTACGCCCTCTGCGTGGAATCTGGGGACTGTACGCTCCCATCAAGATCAAACTCTTCCACGCGCAATGCCTATTACGGAAATTCAGATTACGATGATTTCCCTGTGATCTACGTATCTTGGGAGCAAGCGGATGACTACTGCAAATGGGCCAAGCGGCGTTTGCCGACCGAGGCGGAATGGGAGAAGGCGGCTCGCGGGATTGATGGAAGGTTATACCCGTGGGGTAACACTTCGCCGAATTCCACCTTGCTGAATTACTATTGGAACACGGGCGATACGACGGCTGTAGGCAGCTACCCCGATGGGGCCAGCCCATTTGGGGCTTTGGATATGGTTGGTAATATCTGGGAATGGGTGGCTGATTGGTATAACTCATACTCTGACGTTATTTTGAGCCTGGAAAACCCCTTGGGGCCGACCTCCGGCTCATACCGGGTGATCCGGGGTGGCTTCTTTGATTATTATGATAGGAACGTCAGTGCTGCTAAACGCGGCTTGTACCTTCCCGATAGTACGAACTTCGATATCGGATTTCGTTGCGCTCGCTGGCCTTGATTCTGGAATTCTGTTTTTCTGAATTGGTAGGAATTAACGAATCAAGATAATGTAGAAACACCCCACCTGGACGTTTCCCGCGTAACCACAGACATAAGATTCTGTTGGTATTGAATCGAAGAGTCCGCCATCAGGAGACGGGCCACCGGCCCGTCTCTACGGTATTGCGCTATCCAATGAAGGTTGATTCTTGACAATCGTCCTTTTCCCCAACCCCCACAAACACCCCGCCATCACCACCCACGCCGCTACCTGAACGGCGCGCAACCCCCCGAATACCAGCATGCTGTCCCCTCGGAAGGCCTCCAAAAACAGCGCCGCCCCCGCGCTCAACGCCATAAACCGCAAGAAAACCACCCCCGGTGGCTGCTCCCCGCTGCGTCCCGGCCAGACCAGCGCCAGGATGCCCAGCGCGGCCAGCGTCTCGTATGCTTGGCTGGGATGGCGGCTCTCGCCCCAGAGTTGGATGGCCCAGAGGAGCTTGGATGGCGCGCCGAAGGCGGTCCCGGAAGCCAGGTGGGATAATCCCAGCGCAACGCCTATCACCGCCAGCGCCGGGGTGAGGGCGTCCAGTGTAGGCCAGAGAGCCATCCCTTTCCGTTGGGCGTAAACGATCCCCACGATCACGCCCACCGCCAGACCGCCCCACGGATCCAACAAGCCGGGGTTGAGCGAGACCAAGCTGGCGGGGCTGGCGATGAAGGCCTCCGAGAATTGGGCTGCGTAGGATAGCCTGGCGCCGACGACCCCGCCGATGAGGGCGATGAAGGCCAGGTTGTATAGGAGATTGGGGTCAGTATCGTAACGTTCGGCGTGACGCTCCGCCAGGGTCAATCCCAACCACACCCCCAAAAGGAGGATCAGGCCGGGAGCCTGGATTGCCAGGGGGCCGACTTGCAGGATGGGAAACATCAACGCCCTCCCGTCAGAAGCAGTTCAACCCGCACCCGGAGCAGGGCTTCCGCCATCGGCCCGCCGATCACCACCTCCGAGATCACGCCATCGGGATAAATGAAATAGGAAGTCGGCAGGGCTTGCAGGTTGTAGAGGCGGGAGATCTCCCCGGTTTCGTCGTAAATGATGGTGAAGGTGAGGCCCAGTTCGTCAATGAAGGCTTGGGCGTTGGCGCGGCTGTCCTGGTTGGCGGCGTTGACCGCCAGGATGACAAATCCCTGGCTGGCGTATTCTTCGTAGAGCCGCTGCATGGCGGGCATCTCCTCCCGGCAAGGTCCGCACCAACTGGTCCATAAATTGATGAGCACGGGCTGTCCCCGGAGATCAGAAAGGGAGATAGACTCCCCGGTGGAGGTGAGGGCCTTAAAATCAGGAGCCAAAAATCCGCGCTGCGGGGCCGGTATCCTCCCGCCAGTGACGCTCCCGTCCGGGGCCGCGCTGACCCAGATCCAAACCGCCGCCGCCGCCAAGATAAAGACCGGCCAACCGGTCCAACGTCTAAATGAATTCATCCTTAAAATACTCTCCAATCGCAGAATAAAGACTGCCAGACTCAACGACTATTCGAACAATATGTACATAGATTTTGATGACAGAAATGGTATTCTAGTATAGTATATAGCATTGTATTTACGATTCTTAGATGCCTCCATAGCAACATTAATTACTCATCATCAATGCGTCCCCCCGGGCGATGAAGGCAGCCAATCTACCTCAATTAAATTTCTATAAGGAGAGAGCGATGAAAATCTGGTCATCCCTGTTGTCAACCCGTGGGCTGGTATTCCTGATCTTGCTCTTAATCATCCTCCCGTTGGGATTGGGAGATAACCAGCCTGGTCTAGCAGCGGGGCAAAGCGCCATGTTCTTCCCCAATATCTCAGTCAACCCTGGCAACGGCATGGCAGGCGCATCGGTGACCATCTCAGGCAGCGATTACACCGCGGGCACCGAAGCCCGGGTGCGTTGGGATGGGGTGGACCAAAATTCATTCAATATGCCCGCCCAACCCTTCTCGATCAACTGGACCATTCCCTATGGGGTCTCGCCCGGCACACACCAGATTGGAGTCTGCACCGGATGCGGACAGGGGGAGTTTGAGCAGTTTTCACAAGTCCCCTTCAACGTCATCGCCCCCTCCCGCACGCCGACCATCAGACCCAGCAGAACGGCCACCACCATCCCCAGCAATACGCCCACCACCGTCCCCAGCCGAACCCCGACCATAACCTTAACCCCGTTCATCAGCTTCACCCCAACGGAAACCTCTATTTACACCTCGACTCACACGCCCACCCTGGAAGGGTGCCGCGACAGCATCACCATACTCCATCCAGAACATGCCGGGGACCTGGGGGGCGTGGAATCCACCGATTTCATTGTGGAGGTGATCTATTACGGCGCTGAGCCTTTGACCATCGAATTCTATGTCCGTGAACATTCGACCAACATTCTTTACACTCAGTGGCCCGATCCTCTCCCCGGCACGGTGGTTGAAGTGGAGACCGACCCTTCCAATCCGAACCGGTGGGTCTTCACCGTTCGAGACATCCCCGTCCCGCTGGGGCCTTACGCGTTCATGGTGCAGATCCCCCGGTATCACACTTGTATGCCCCGGTCGGATAAATATACTCAATTCAGGAACGGCTTCATACCTTCCGCCACGCCTCGGCCTTCGGTCTGCGGCGATCTGGGATTGAGCGTCGAAGCCGAATTGATCAACTTTGAAACTGGCAATGGCCTTGGCTACTATTCCAGATGGTTAGAAACCCAGTATGGCCTTCGTTTTGAGGGTTCCTTGAAATTATTGGATGCGTCGGGCGGCCTGGGGGTGCTGCCCCGTTCGGGAAGCCATGTGGGCGGCAGCGGGGAGGGGATGGAGTTCGGCAGCGCCTTTCAGCCCATACGGATGAGTTTCGACCGCGGCCTGCAGGCATTAGGGATGTTTGTGGGCTTGGATCAAGTGTACAGCGTCACCAGCGAGATCACCGCGGTTCTGAGCGTTTATGGTTATCGAGGCGGGGGCGGCGAGCTCACTTTCCTGGGCGCGGGGACGGTCTCCTTCCCCCCCGAACCGACTGATCTGGTCTACTGCGTCAAGTTTGAAGCCGCTCCAGGCGATGTGATCGCCAAAGCCGAACTGGATTACATAGATGCCGCCGGAACCTCCATCGCCGAGAGACGCCTGATTGATGACCTCACCCTGGTCTATTTTTCCTCAGTGGAGGACCCAGCCCCTGGCGACACCGGCGGCCTGCCACCCGACCTGCCGCCGGTGGTTGACATCACCGGCCCCAGCGGGGCGGAGGTCATCACCGCCGCCACCGTCGCGGTGCGGGCCAATATCGCCGAAGACCGCGGCTTGGCCCACGTCTACTACCGGATCAATGACGGCGATTTGATCGAGATCGGCTACTCGCCGGTTGTGGGGAGTCCTGGGGAGTATTTCACCGGCTTCAATCTCAGCGCCAGCTTGCTGGATTACAACCAGACCAACACATTCACTATCGTGGCCGAAGACACCGCCGGACAAAGAGGCAGCGACAGCGTCATCCTCACCCTCGCCACGCCAGTCCCGGACCTGGACATCATCATCTACAAGATCGAGGTTATCCAGACCGTGCAGTGTTTAGAAAGCCCCTCCTGCGGGCCGGATAATTCCATCCACTTGTATACCGGCAAGCCGACCCTGGTGCGGGCCTACGTGTACTCGACCGGAACTGATGACCCGATGCCCAATATCTCTGGCCAACTCTGTATTCGTTCAGCCTGTTTTCCTTCCATGAACCGAGTCACCGTCTCTCCGAACAATGATCCGGTGCGGGTGTTCCGCCGCGAATTGGCGAGCACCCTCAACTTTATCATCCCCGAATTTTATACCGCCCGTGCCCAAAGTTTGCAGCTTCTCGTCACCGTCAATCCCGATATGCGAGATGCGTTGGAGTGCTGCATGGGCAATAACACAATGTCACAGGATGCGTTGATCCGCCCCAGCGCGCCGATCAACGTAGTCACCATCGGGGTGGCGAGAGCCGACGGCTCTTCCCCCGACTATGTCCAGGCCAGAGCGGAAATGCTCCCGTTTTTCAAGGCGGTCTATCCCACCGGCGACGTCCGTTTTCTGACCTTCGCCGGGGATGCCCTCATGTCTTTGGATTATGATTTTGGCAGCTGCGGGCAACTGCATTTGCAGGAGGGATGGGCGGGCCTTTTGTACGACCTTCTATGGAAGGCCAATCTCTCTGGCCCTGATCCTGACCCGATGGGCCGGAGGAGCGGCGGGCCAGTCTACTGGTATGGGATGGTGGATGAATCGGTAGGCCACGGGCCGCATGGCTGTGGGATGTATCCCCCTTATGGATTCTTGGCTGCTGGCATTGTGAACACTCGATGGATGCATTACGCCGACTTTGCGGGTGAGATCTTGGCTCACGAGATAGGCCATAATAATGGATTTGCCCATCCCGCCGGCTGCGACGCAGCAAATACTAATCCGGCGGCGCCCTCGTTCACCGGTTCCTATGGGGTTGATTTGCGATACTCTGGTATCTTCCTGTACCGGCCCTCTAGTTATGATTTCATGAGCTACTGTGGGGACGACCTCGGTACCTGGGTCAGTCACATAACTTATCGCGCCCTGGGATCTGGACTCTATGGCGTGGCCCAGAACCCAGAATGGCAGCCGTCTCTGGGGATGGCGCTCCGGCCTCCGTTACAGACCGAGGCGGACTTCCTGGTGGGTACCGTATACGTGACCGCAGATTCTGCTGATCTGCGGCGCGGCTTTTACACCATGACCCTGTCGCCGGACCAGCAGCGGCGGATGGTGACCTATCCCGAAAACGGCTACTACCTGGTGACCCTGCTGGATGAGAATGGACAAGTGATCGGAGAGCGTTATTTCGACCCCATGAGGATCGGCGATGATAATAGCCTGGGGGATGAGGGCCTGATACAGGTGGTGATCCCCTGGAACCCGGAGGCAGCCTACGTCGTCATCAAGCGGAAAGATACGGTAATTTTGTCTTTGGCGGTAAGCTCGATGCCGCCAAGTCTTTCCCTCCTTTCCCCCAACGGTGGGGAGACCTGGCCGGAGACTGGCGTCCAGACCATTCAATGGGAGGCCTCTGATAACGATGGCGATTCCCTGCGCTACATGTTGGAATACAGCGTGGACGGCGGCCAGACCTGGGATCTTCTGGAAGTGAATTTGTCCGCCACCTCCTACGAGATTGAGGCTGCCACGCTGGCAGGCTCGGACCAGGCTCGATTCCGAGTGACCGCCTCAGATGGCATCAACACCATTTACGATGAATCCGACGCCAACTTCACCGTCCCCCGCAAGCCGCCTCAGATCGCCATCCTCGAACCCATTGAGGGGGCTGTTTACGACAACAGCCTCTACGTGATGTTCGACAGCTTCGCCCAAGACCACGAAGACCAATGGCTTGAAGATGCAGCTTACCAATGGACCTCAGACCTGGATGGCAGCCTGGGAGAGGGACCTTCCCTGTGGGGTCTCCTCCTCTCCGCCGGGGAACACACCATCACCTTGTCGGTGACCGACAGCGATGGGAACACCTCCTCCAAAAGCGTCACCATCACCATCGAAAACGAAACCGGCCCGGTGACTGCGGCAGGCCCTAAACTGAAGACCGACAAAGTCCTGCTCTGGGGAGGCCTATTGGTCGTACTGGTGGTTGGCGTTGGCTTGATCGCCTATGGCGTGATCACTTTGCGGCGACGGCGAGAGAATGTTCGGTAAGGTTTCCGGTATTCCACCCGTCCTATAGAAGATAGACCGTTTATGAAGATTGCGTGAGAATGGAAAGTCTATACTTGACATATTTCCTCTAGATGATATGATTTTCACATCCTTCAACGCGTTTGCATGACCAAAAGGAGTTAGCTCATGAACCAAATCATCAAAGCCAAGCGGCGGATACTAATCATAGTTGGTATTTTGCTAACCGGGATGTTTATTCTGTCTGGCTGCGCCAGCGCGCCCCAAGAATCCAGTCCTACCGCCGTATCTGGCGCTGGAGCCTCATTATCAACTCGGACCGAATTCGTCGCCACTGCTCCCTCCACAGTTAAATTGGCCTCCGGGAAGGTGCAGTTGATCGAGTTTTTCGCCTTTTGGTGAACGACCTGCAAGCGCATTGCGCCCATCGTGCATGGGCTAGAAGATCACTACAGCGGCCAGATGAATTTCGTCTACCTCGACATTGACGACAATACAACCAAAAGATTCAAGCAGCAGCTTGAGTACGTCTCGCAACCCCACATTTTCCTGCTAGACGCAAGCGGCAGCGTCCTCGCTCAATGGATAGGCCCCATAACGATGGAAGAAGTGGAAGCGGCCATCCTTGACGCGCTCTCTCCCTGAAACGACCCTAAAACCATAATCAATCCCCCGGAATTTTCAAGCCGGGGGATTTTGCTACTTGCATTTCATCCTTTCTCTCTCTATAATAGAGGTACGAGAAAACACCCGAGACCCTCAACGCTCCAGGCGCTGCCTCAACGACAGGGAACCATCCATCACCGCCATCCACTTCGCCCCCATCCCCTCCCGGCTGAATGATCTGCGCGTTGCCGCGTTATTCCGTGTCACCAACTAGTCGCCCGCAAGGAGGCTGAAATGTTCAAGCAGCAGAAAACCCTCAACTTATTCCGTTCCTTAACCGCGCTCCTGATCGCCTTCAATCTGGTAGGGGTCGCCGCCCGCAGCCTGGCCCAAGAGGCCGCCTCGCCCGTCCCGCTGGCCTTCCCCGCCCCCTGGATCCAGGTCATGTCAGAGGGCTTTGAAGGGACCTGGCCCTCCACCGGCTGGACGCTGATAGATGAAAGCGTTGGCGATGAGCATTTGTGGGGAAAGGATGGCTCCCTGGTTCATGGCGGTTCCAATGCGGTCTGGGCAGCCCGGGGAGGGGCGAATGGGATTCTGCCCACCCTGGGCTACTACCCCGACTGGACCGCGTCCGTTATGAGATATGGGCCTTTTGACCTGAGCGACGCCAGCGAAGCCGTGCTGGAATTTTATTACGATCACGAATCACCTGATGGTGAGGATTTCTTCTGCTGGCAAGCCTCCTCTGATGGTACAAATTTTTACAACGGCAATTGTGTCAGCGGAGACCACAAAGGATATAACTACCAGACCTTTGACCTGACCAGCGTAAGCACGGTGGGCGACCTGACCGGCGATTCCTCGGTCTGGATTCAATTCCGGTTCAACAGCGGTGAATTTAACAACGCCAAACAAGGCCCTTGGGTGGACGATGTGAAGCTGTGGAAATATCCCGCCCAAACTTTGGTAATCAACGAAGTGGACGCTGGCTCCGAGGATCGGATTGAGATCTACAACAGCGGCCCGCAAGCGGTGGTGATGGACGGCATGGACCTGAAAATCTACGATGACTATAACGGCCTGGCCCAATCCTACACCATCACCACCTTCACGCTGAGCGCAGGTAGCTACGTTGTCTTGCACGAGGGTACCGGCTCAAATGACGCCGCCAACATTTACATTGGGGGATCGAATTGGTGGAATCCGGGGCATAAAGGCGCGGTTTCGATTCAGATGTCGGATAGCACCGGATTGGACTTCGTGCGCTGGGCCGGTTCGACAGTGACGCCGCCCTCCGGCACCTCCTGGACCGGCACAAACCCGCCATCACAAACCTCTGGTCGCACCCTGGGCCGGGATCCCAACGGCATAGACACGGATGATGGCGACGACTGGTGTCTCCAACTCCCCTCGCTGGGAAGCGCCAACACTGGCTGCGCCTACGAAGGTATCATCCGTATCAATGAGGTGGACGTGGGAGGCGATTTCTTGAACACAAATGGAGCCATCGAAATATACAACGGTGCGGGGCAATCGGTGGTTATGACCGGCTGGCATGTCATTCTGTACGGCGACGGTGGCGCAGTGGATGATGACTACGTGATCCCCACCTTCACCCTGGGCGCTGCCAGCTACGTCGTTATCCATGAAGGGACCGGCTCCAACTCGGCCACCGATCTTTATACGGGTAATACCATCACTTGGGACATTTATAGTAACGGGGCTGTCGCCCTCACCAACGGCACCACCGGGATAGACTTCGTCCGCTGGGGTGATTCTACCGTCACGCCTCCTTCGGGTACCACTTGGACCGGGACGAAACTACCTATTCCCGGCCTAAGTAATGTCCTGGGGCGGGACGCTAGCAGCACGGATACTGATAATAGCAGCGACTGGTGTCTTCAATCGGCCACCCTCGGCTCCCAGAATGGAGGATGCAGCGCTACGGCCTCCATCGGAAATCTGGTATGGAATGACCTGGACCAAGACGGGATTCAGGACGAAGGCGAACCCGGCGTTGCCGGGGTGGCGGTCGAACTTTGGCAGGCTTCAAAACTGGATGAGACCACCACCGCCTCGGATGGCAGCTTCTCCTTCTCCGGGCTGACCCCCGGCGATTACCACCTGGAGTTCATCAAACCGGATGGAAGTTGGACCTTCAGTCCCCAGGATCAGGGCGTTGACGACGCCGTGGACAGTGACGCCAATACATCTACTGGACAAACTACAACAACCTCGTTGATCTCGGGTGAGAACGACCTGAGCTGGGATGCGGGGATGTTCCAACCCTCAGCCGCCTCCATCGGTGATTTTGTCTGGAATGACCTGAATCAAAACGGCATCCAGGATGAGGGCGAACCGGGCCTCGCTGGGGTGGCGGTCGAACTCTGGCAGGCCTCCAAAGTGGATGAGACCACCACCGCCTCGGATGGCAGCTTTATCTTCGTTGGCCTCACCCCCGGCGAATACCATCTGGAGTTCATCAAGCCAGACAGCAGTTGGAGTTTCAGCCCCAAAGATCAGGGCGGGGATGATACCGTCGACAGCGACGGGGACGTCGTCACCGGACAAACCGCCACCACCACCCTCTCGGCGGGGGAAAATGACATGACCTGGGATTGCGGTTTGTACCTGCCGCCTGGCGACGACACCATCGGCGTCTATGACCCCTCCACCGGCAACTTCCTCTTGCGCAACACCAACGACGCAGGCGCGGCTGACCTGGACTTCCTCTTCGCCGCCGACATCACCGACGGGATTCCCCTGGGCGGGGATTGGGACGGCGACGGCGTGGACACCATCGGCGTCTTCTCCCCCAGCCTGGGCGAGTTCCGCCTGCGCAACAGCAACGACGCCGGGGCCGCCGACATCACCCTCCAGCACAATATTCTCAAGGGCGGCCAGCCCCTGGTGGGCGACTGGGATGGCGACGGCGTGGACACCATCGGCATCTTCCTGGATGGGAAAGTCTACATGCGCAACGCCAACTCCATCGGCCAGCCCGACATCAAGTTCAAGTTCGGCGGGGCCGGAGACATCCCCCTGGCCGGAGACTGGAATGGCGACGGTTTTGACACCATCGGCGTCTTTGATCCGGTGGCCGGAGAGTTCCAACTGCGCAACAGCAACAGTACCGGCCCGGCGGACATCACCCTTTCGCACAATATCCTCATCGGCGCGACGCCCATCACCGGAGACTGGGACGGGGACGGCGATGACACGGTGGGAATCTACATCAAGGGCAAAGTCTTCATGCGCAACACCAACTCCATCGGCCAACCGGACTTGAAGTTCAATTATGGCGGCGCGGGGCTGCTGCCCGTGACGGGGGATTGGGATGGAGGATAGTAGTCAGTAGACAGTTGTCAGTAGGCAGTTGTCAGTGGATAGTGAACAGTGGTCAGTGGAGGCAGATTGTTGGCCTCCACTGACTTTATGAAATATCACCCTCCCCCGATAATCCTTATGCTAGATGGCTACTAAGACCACGCACTATTAATAAAAAAGTGCCCAGGCCCGAAGGCCTGGGCATGCACAAGGAGGATTAGGGTGGGCACCCTACTAAGATACCAACCCTAACTTTACCTATATTATCATAAAAATGCTGATTTTACAAGGGGTGGAGAAAAATCCGACCGAGCGGTCGGGAATGGGTGTTAGGGAGAGTGATGACCGACAATCCATTTTTTCGCCGCTCTGCGTTATATGGTCTCAGCACCTCTAAATGTTCATCACCTAAAGATTAACTATGCAGGCCCAAGCTTTTCAACTTGGGCCTGCATAAGGAGGGCGGGATAGGATATACTAGCACATATACCCAACCCCAATGTTTCACTCAACTTCATTATATCATTATTTTTTTAGCGGCGGGTAAATACTTGAGGTAAATTTTTATCCCCCAAAAGCGAAAATGCAATATTGCGACTGTTGGTTAGGCTAATTTTTCTACTGTGTCCTGGTCTGTTTTAGAAAAAGTAGTGACTTTATTTCGTCCCCGTTGTTTTGATTGATACATTGCCTTGTCGGCGTATGGGATCAATTTCTGTAAAGTGTCGGTTTCGGGGATATACTTTGCGACCCCGAAACTTGCCGTGATGCGGATCTGCTTGCCATCCAATCCAAACACAAAATTTTCGACCAACTTCCTGAGACGCTCGGCCAGGATTTGGGCTTTCTCCAGGTTTGTGGATGGCAGAATAAGGATGAACTCTTCGCCCCCGATTCGACCGAAGATGTCATAGGGTCTCAAACTTTGACTGACTACAAGGGCAAAAATAGCCAAAACATCATCTCCGATGTGATGGCCAAAGCGATCGTTCACACTTTTGAAATGATCGATGTCTATCAATACGATCGCTAAGTCGGCCTCGACCCGGCTCATTTTGGAAAATTCCTGAGATGCCAGGGCAGCCACACCTCTGCGGTTCAAAATATTGGTCAATTGGTCTTGGTGAGCGATTTCGGTCAGCTCATATTCGAGCAGCTTGATCACCATCCAAATATACCCAAAGGAGGTTCCGGCCATGAGAAGCATCACTAAAATGAAGGCCAGGGCATGGACAGTCCCAGCATCCATGAACGAATAAATTGTGCTCTCCCCCAGGGTCCAGATCACCCGGTACACTTGGAAAACGCCATAGCAAGCGAATATCAACGCCATCATCCTGCCGGCAACTCGCCAGTGATCGGGGATATTGCGCAAGAATTCTCGTACACAAAGCGCGCTGAGCACAGCCATAATGACAGCGATGACGATGATCCGGGCGTTCACCGAGGGGGCCGGATAGGTGTAATAATAGAATAATCCCATGTGCAGGATGAGGGCCACAATCCCAAAAGGATGGACCTTTTCACTGGCTCCCAAAAACCGGCGGGTGCCCTCAAAATAAAACACCAGGGCCGCGGTGACCAAGGTGTTGGCGATGATGATGGTGACGTAGTCGGGAAGGAGATCCCGAAAGCCCAAGAGGAACAGGCCAACCCCAACAGACGCACTGGCCGAGGCCAAAAAGTTAAAGCCTTTGAATTTTTTTTGCGTCCGCCCAAAAACGAACATACTGACAGCAAATAATATCCCCACACCGGTGGTTAGAAAACTCAAGGTTCGGATGTCGAGTTCGATGGGCTGCATGAGGTGGGCTTTATGTAGAGGGTGGGTGGATCACAAATAGTTGAGGGATGAGAGATATGTTTTTCTCTAGTATTGTACATGAAAAATCCCCTTCCTGTGTAAGGAAGGATGAAGGAAAGATAAGATCACCAACGGGAGACAAGACCGCCAGGGAGCAGGGCCCCCGCAACGCCGGAGGCCCCTAACGGGAGGGGGCGACGGTGGGGTGGGGGTGCGGGGTTCAGGGGGGTGAAGAATGGTGTCAAGGCAGCAGGGGGCTTATTTTTCTACCTCATCGGTGAGTTCCAGGGTCAGGCTCTCCACGTCATTCTCAACGATGAGGATCAGATAGAGACCTGATCTGGAGTCATGGGGATCCAAATATAGGCTAAACCCACAGTAATCGTCCTTCTGCATGCAGTAGCTGGCGATCTCGGCCTCACCGCCCACGGCGTCGATGATCTCGAATATATCGATGCCGATCAATAACTCATTATCGGTCAAATTAGTGACATCTAACTTGATTCGCAATAAATAGTGGGTGGTCTCTAACGAGCTCTTGATATTCAACCTGAGCATATTCTCTCCGCCGATGCTGTCGCCCACGTCCACCGCCTCCAACAGGGTCACTTCCCAGTCATCGGTGCGCAGGATCAACGTCCCGCTGAAGTCTACGGGGATCATTGCCTGGTTGGGGGACAGGGGAGTGGATAGGAAGGGTATCGCCTGGGTGATGGTCACGCAGGATAGCGAAAGCATCGCCAACGCGATCAATGTTATGGATAGGTACCTTTTGGTTTGCATCTACATCTCCTCGGGTGGTCCTCGTGAATAAGATCGAGTCCGTGGCTCATCAGCCTGGGGGGTCGAGGAAATTCAGGGGGGATGCGATTAGCGATGCAAACCTGCGGGGGCGGCAGGAATATGAGCTTCAGGGACTCCTAACTTCTCTCTATTGTACCGGAGATGGGCGGCGGGGGCAATCAAAACCGGCATTTCCCCTCATCGCCGCAGTGTAATGCGGCTTTCTTCCTCATAAGGGGAGGAGCGTTGGTTCGGGTGGGGGGTTGGAGATCAAGGCATTACCTGGGCGCGTTTGCTGGCGCGGCCGCGGGCGGTCGCGTTAAGGATTCGTTTGCGGATGTTTTTTTACACGCAACAGGAGGGTCGGCTGCAATATGGGTTAGCTGCCGTAGGATGAACAGAATTATTTCCACCAACGATTGATTTGATTACTTGATAATTTGATAGGCGCTGAATGCAACTTCATAGATTAGGCCTCCATCCCTATCCCAGCAAGCATACTCGCCTTCAAATCCTTCACCAACCAGATAGGCTTCTCCTGCTGCTTCATCATTGTTTTGGGTACAAGTGGTAAACACAATTTTTCCATCTTTTGGATAATATATTCCATTTGCAGGCCAATCATATTTGGCTTCAAGGTCAGTCTTCTGGCAATCACCCATCTTTATTAGGGTTCCATCAGTTATTGCATTGACAGTGACAGGATTGACGTAATCATAAAATTCTACGCCATCAAGTTCCTTCGCCTTTGGGCCAATGTAAACACTGACGGCAGCGGTTGGATCTTGACAGCCGATGTAGGTTACATTCCCACTCCCTTCAAAACGAATATCCCCTTCGGCTATTTGATCTTCTAAACTCCCAGGCGTTATCGCCTTTGGGAACAATGCTTCACAAGAAATACTTGCCAGGAAAAGAGCCAATCCAATTAGTAATAGCGTTTTCCTTTTGAATTTTTTGTTCATTTCTTTTGTTCCTGGATTTTATGAGTAGGATGAAGTTGGCAGTTAACCGGGTGTATTGCAAGAGCTGCACTGGATAAAAACTTCTTGAAAGTTATTATACACGGAGAACGTTTTTTGATGAAAAAATGCGTTATCAGCAAAGTATGCGAGATATATCTCGCATACTTTGCTTGGATTCAACTAAATTGTGCGGCAGGATTGTAATTAGATCATGGCGAACTGGCACACCGAAATCCAATATGATTCCCATAACCCTCGATACCGGCAGAGGAACGGTGGGACACACGCACAACCGAATCCGGCGCATCCCAACCTCCCCCTCGAATTACCTTATCCACGCCCTCTTCCCAGATTGGATTCGCAGGCCAGGCGTCAGGTTCATACTCTTCGTAATAATAAAGGTGCATGTAATCCATCACCCACTCATAAACATTGCCGGCCATGTCCATGACCCCGTAGGGGCTGGCCCCTCCTGGGCGGCTGCCAACCGCAGAGGTCCTCACCCCGCCCAAGTCGGTTCCACATAAACCAGCGGGGTTGGCGGTATCATGCCAATAGTTTACCAAAGAACAATCGGGAGAGGTGTCGCCCCACGGCCATATGCGCGTGTCGCTGCTTCCCCGGGCCGCCTTTTCCCATTGGGCTTCGGTGGGCAAGCTTTTACCTGCCCAAGTGCAATAATTATTCGCGTCGTTCCAAGTGATCAACGTCACCGGATAGTTCCCATACTGGGGGTCATTGTAATGGTAATCGTTGTAAACGAGCTGGCCTTCGTACATGTGGGATATGGGAGCGCCGCAGATTCCAGCAGCCACACACTGCGCATATAGGCTGTTGGTGACTTCGTGGATGTCGATGTAGTACCCATCTAGATAAACAGTGTGCAGGGGTACCTCATGGGCGAAACTGGCTTCGGAACAATCAAAGACACTGGTGGTATCACAGCCCATCTGGAAATTACCCGCTGGGACGGGAACCATGCCCGCAGGCGCGGGAGGAAGATCGGCTGGGGGGGGAGTCTGGTTCGGGGGATTGTTAATCTCAATAGTGGGGAGGGCACAGGCTAAACCAATTAGCAAAATCAGAGCAACAAAGCGCAATATGGGAGGGTATGGATGTTGTTTCATGTCACTCTCCTTGAAAACAATTTTGTACCCCTCGAATTAATCATATCTAATAGTAGCATGGATTACGGATAGAGATTATTAGTGACGCTTAACAGAATTGTAATCTAATAAAACCCCATAAGAAATGTAGAACTTAAGGCATTACCTTGGCGCGTTTGCTGGCGCGGCCGCGGGTGGTCGCGTTCAGAATTCGTTTGCGGATGCGGAGGTTTTTGGGGGTGACTTCCAGCAATTCGTCATCGGCCAGATATTCGATGGCTTCGTCCAGGCTCATGTCGCGGAACGGGGAGAGCCGGACTTCGATATCACGGATGGAATTGCGCATATTGGTGAGATGCTTGGTCTTGCAGACGTTCACGTCCAGATCGCCGGGGCGTTGATGCGCCCCGATGACCATCCCGCCGTAGACTTCGTTCCCCGGCCCGAGGAACAGGGTTCCTCGTTCCTCGGCGTTCTTCAAGCCGAAGGTGGTGGTGGTTCCAGCTTCCCAGGCGACCAACGAGCCGCGCGAACGGGTGGCGATTGCGCCCACGGCGGGGGCGTAGCCGTGAAACCGGGTGTTCATGATCCCCAGTCCGCGGGTGGCGGTGAGGAATTGATAGCGGAAACCCAACATGCCCCGAGAAGGGACAATGAAGGTCAGCAGGTGCGTTCCAGTGGTGGACTCGGTCATGTCCTTGAGTTCGCCGCGGCGTTTGCTCAGGTTTTCGATCACTACCCCAACGTAGTCCTGATGGATCTCAATGTGGACTTCTTCGAACGGCTCCAGCGTTTTGCCGGAGGGGTCTTCCTTGTAGATCACTTCCGGGCGGGAGACGTGGAATTCGTAGCCTTCCCGGCGCATGGTCTCGATCAAGATCGCCAGGTGCAGTTCCCCTCGCCCGGAGACCATGAAGGTGTCGGCAGCGCCGGTTTCTTCCACCCGCAGAGATAGATTGCTCCGTATCTCATCGAACAGCCGCTCGCGCAGCTTGCGGGAGGTCCCCCAGCGGCCTTCCAGCCCTGTGAATGGAGAGGTGTTGACCCCGAAGGTCATCCGCACGGTGGGGGCCTCGATGGTGATGCCGGGCAGGGCGACCGGATTTTCAATATCGGACAGGGTCTCGCCGATGGCGATCTCCTCCAAACCGGCAACGGCGACAATGTCTCCCGCTTTGGCGTGTTCGACTTCGGCGCGGTCCAGGCCTTCCAGCACGTATAGATAGCGGATGGTCTCGGGGAAATTTTCCCCCTTCAAGGTCATCCGAGCCACCGGCTGCCCGACGGTCATTTCTCCGGCGAAGACCCGGCCGATGGCGGTCAGGCCGCGGTAATTGTCATAGTCCAGGGTGGTGACCAGCATTTGCAGGGGCTTTTCGAAGTCCACAACCGGGGCGGGGATGGATTTCAATATGGTATGGAACAAGGGCATCAGATCGGGGCCAACCTCGGGGGTCAGTCCGGCCTGGTGCTTGGTGGCGACGGCGTACACAATGGGGAAGTCGGCCTGCTCATCGCTGGCGCCCAGCTCGATGAAAAGGTCAAAGGTCTCGTTCAGCACCCGTTCGGGGTCGGCGTCTTTGCGGTCCACCTTGTTGATGACGACGATGACCCGATGGCCCATCTCGAGGGCCTTCTTGAGCACGAAGCGGGTCTGCGGGCGGGGGCCTTCGGCGGCGTCCACCAACAGCAATACCCCGTCCACCATGTTGAGCACCCGCTCCACCTCGCCGCCAAAATCGGCGTGGCCGGGGGTGTCCACGATATTGAGCTTGACCTGCTGGCCGGTCTCCGGGTCGGTGATGTGGACGGCGGTGTTCTTGGCCAGGATGGTGATGCCCCGTTCACGCTCCAGGTCATTTGAATCCAGGACCCGCTCCTGCACTTGCTGATTTTCTCGAAAGACTTGCGCCTGGCGGAGCAGCCCATCTACCAGGGTGGTTTTCCCGTGGTCAACGTGGGCGATGATGGCGATATTGCGTAGATCGGTACGTGTTGTCTGCATACTACCTCTAAAATGTTGCACAAAAAAACCGGCCAATCCTGGCCGGAACCAAACGATTAACTGAGTGATTATATCAGAGAATGTGGATTTGGGATAGGTTTTGGGAGGAGGGGAAAATCGGGGGGAATAGGCGACACAATCTTCCGCCTGGATTTTGGTTCATAAAAGCGAGATAGGCCGACGTAATACAACTCACAAGCCATAATACATTAGAGGTTATCAAAAATTTTTGTAAAATAACTTGGGAAAAGACTTAATTTATTCTCTACTTGTTCTTTTTTTTCTTTTAATGTTCTTTTCACAGTTTCTTTTTCTGACATTTCATCATCTAGTAATGTGCTCAGATCCAACGAAACTACTCGGTCATAAAACCCCAACTCACAAACTATTAAAGAGCTTGAAGATGATAAACCATATTTTATTATTTTCTGAAATTCAAGAATTTCATTTACTAGATTTTTCGAATTATCAACGAGAAGATTTACAAGTTCTGCCACCGCACCAACAACTAACGAGCCTTCATACGCTAATCCATTTTCACAAACATCCACTATATGATCTAACTTGTAATACCGTCGTTGTGACCCTGCAATTAGTCGCGCTCCTGAACTTTCAATCGTTTCTAGCATCACATTATACGGTTCTCCTTGAAGCCACTTTTTGGCAACCTCCAGCATAATCTCCGGCCTATCACATTTCTTAAGTTTATTATTATTGATAACCTCGAATAACAAAGGCCACAAAACATCTAGTAATTCGAGCTTATCATCGAATGATGTTATTTCATCCAGGTGGCGCATAACCCAATCTTCAATTAATAGCGAATTCTGAACTCCATATAGGGTTTTAGCAAATACCTTTCTCTTCAAAGGATCGCCAATTTTCTGAGCAACATTATTTGCCAGAATCAAAAAAAGTTCGTTAATCAATTCTTTCATTTCATCATCGGCTAAATGGTATGCAAATGTTCCTTGTGCTAATTGAGTTATATTCTCATCATCCTCTCCTAATTCAAGCTCATCCCAGTATGCCATTAAATAGCTTTCGATAGCAGAAATAATGCTAATTTTATAATTGAGTTGATTTTGTAATCCTGCCAATGAAAATTTCTTATCCGCGTGATCAGATGCGATTTTGTTTATCAATTGATCCAAATTTTCTGCACTTTCAATATACGCATTTATCAAATCAAAAGAATCTAAATTTATACTATATCTTTGATCATCACTTGTTAGGGGATCAAAGATTGTAAACAAGGTGCTTCCGCAAGGCTCAGCGTTGTCTGGCTCAAGCAGGTTTTTAATCTCCTGCCAACGCCTAGGATGAGATTTTGCTTCATCGAAAATATTAGGGTTTGCAAAAATAATGCTTCCTTCAGTGTGTATCCCCGCACGACCAGC
>CBDUUP010000014.1:0-29018 GCA_965370435.1 uncultured Anaerolineales bacterium
GGAGTCCTTAGAACAATATCCATCTGTTGCTCAAATAACTCAATAGCCTGTTGGTTTTCACCTTCGGTGATGTAGACCAGCCCCATGTTTCCTAGAGCGTTCCCTTCACTAATAAGGTCGCCTACTTCTTGAGCAACCTTAAGTACTTGTTCAAAATAAATTATTGCTTTGTGAGTCTCGCCTAAGGCAGCATAGGCCAGTCCCAGGTTGCCGAGAGAATAGTTTTCATTGCGCCGGTCACCAATCTCACGGCTGATTATTAGTGCCTGTTCGTGATATTCAATACTCCGACGGGCCTCGCCCAGGGCGAAATAAGTTACTCCCAGGTTGCCGAGTGCGCTCCCTTCCCCTCGCCTATCACCGATCTCACGGACTATTTCCAAAGATTGTTCGTGATACTTTATCGCACGGCGGATCTCGCCCAGAGACGTGTAGGCATACCCCAGGTTGCCGAGAGCGTTCGCCTCGCTACGCAGGTCACCAATTTCGCGGGAGATTTCCAAATATTGCTCATGATACTCGAGTGCACGGTGGGTCTCGCCCAGGTCGGTGTATGCCTGCCCCAGACTGCCGAGAGCTGCCCCTTCGCCTTGCTTATCATCAATCTCGCGAGAGATTACCAGGTATTGTTCGTAAAACTCAATAGCTCGACGAACCTCACCGAGGTCAGCATAAGCCAATCCTAAGTTGCCGATATGAGTCCCAACAGTTTTCTTATCATCCATGTATCGAGCTGCGGCCAAGCCAGACTCCAGCCAGCGAATATGTTCCTGAGGATGCAATCGTAACGGTAAGACATTTACACCTGCTTCAGGATAGGAACGAGCTAGACGAATTGTTTCCGCATTTCTTTCCATGTTTGTGGCAGCCCAGGCCTGCCCAGCGGTGATGTTATCTGCCTCCTGGTCGTAAAGAGACAGCCCCGCAAGCACACCCTCACCGCCCTCCAGGTAAAGGTCATCAGCTGCGTCTAGAACCCGCAAGTAGTGCTGGGTATGACGCAACCGGCAGGCCTCCCCCTCTGCATCCCCTAACAACGCCGCGGCACAGTCCCGCGCCAAGTCGTGCAGGCGGTATCGGTTGACTGCCTCCTCCCATTCCAGCAAGCTGTATAGCAGCAGGTCGCTCAGGGAGGCTTCAGTCCGGCTGGGTTTCATCTCCCACACCGCCGCGGCGGCCTCCTGGTCAAATCCACTGGGGAAGACCGCCAATGCCCGCCAACATTCTTTCAATTTATCATCCAGCAGGTCGTAGCTCAACCTGAGGGAGACCTCCACCGGTTCAAACCCACCCCCATCCTCCCGGTGGCGGCGTATGTAGCTTTCGGGGGACAGGGTAGGGGACTCCGCCAGGGCTGTGGCGACCAGGCGCAAGGCATAGGGAAGATAATCGCAGAGTTCGGCAAGCGCACTGGCGGTCTCCCCGATGCGCGGGGCGATGGTGAGCAGGAGAGCTTGGGCCTCCTCCTTCGACATCCGATCCAGGTCAAGGGCGTGCAGTCCCGGTAGGGAGAACCGCTGGCGGGAAGTGACCAGCAGGAGACAGCCTGGCGGCGGTAGAAGAGGACGCACTTGGTCAGCGAATAGGGCATTGTCCATAAGCAGGAGGGCACGCTGGCCCTCCAATGTGGAAATATAAAGCTCCCGCAGTTGTGTTTCGCTCTTCGGCAATTGAGCTGTGGGGTGGTAGGCACGCAGCACATGGGCCAGCACCTCGGCGGGAGTGAGGGGGGTTTGCTCGCTGGCCCCACGCAGGTCGAGGTAGATCTGGGCGTCGGGGTATTCATCTTTCAATCCCTGAGCCAATTCCAACGCCAGCACCGTCTTGCCGATCCCACCCATGCCCCGCACCCCTGTTATAGTGGCCCCGCCCCCAGTGAGCACCTCCCGCAATTCAGCCAGCTCGGCCTCCCGCCCGGTGAAGTCGGCGGGTGGTGGGGGGAGTTGGTGAAGGGATGCCAGGGAGGGAATAGAAGAAACAATGGAACTGAAATCCCTTTTATAAATGACCAGCTTAAATAAATTTAGCTCTTCATCATTTTCTAAATGCAAACCAAGTTTACCTTGTAAATCAGTTGACTGGTTTTTTCGTAACTCTTTTTTAATTCGGACAATCCCTCCACCTAATCTTTGATTTAACCCGGTCAACCACATGGCGCGAGTTAATCTTGGATTTCTTTGGATAAGTTTATCAATATCATCTTCCGCTTCCATTAAGATTTTTGGTGGAACAAGGCTTTTACCTGGATTAATAAACTCAACCTTATCCGGGTACACTTTTATTGTACCTATTCTATCCTCTTTATAATCTCGGTGAATCAAAAAATTAATCAATGCTTCTATTATTGCTGTTGGGGGATATTCATAAACGATACTCTCAATACCAGATTCAGTTCGATAGTCTGGTGACCTCATGGCTTTCTCCCAAAGGGGAGATAATAACTTGAATAATTCTTGATAGACGGAAAAAACAGGCCCTGTCACTTTATTATGTAGTTCTTTTTGCGTTTCCAGTCTAATAACAAAGCTCACATCTGAAAAAAAGATATAACTAGGAAATTTATCATGTTTACAACACAACAAGACTCCAGCTTCTGACAAATATAGCTTACCAGCAGCATCGAAACCTGCCAATCCATTAGCCTGAAAGAATTCCTGTAGCTTTGATTCTTCTAATTCCAAGTATTTGCCAAATTTCTCCGGATCATTTTCAGCACACAATTTTATATAGTCCATCAATAAACCAGTGTCTCTGCATTCCCAAGGAATCTTTGTAAGCCTACTGTCATCGGTTGGAAGATCACTATCAGATAGTTCTGGTTTTACATCTGGGATAGGGGGGAGATTTACATTCGTGGTTACGTGAATGTCTGGTTGTTGAGTCTTAGTGGTTTTTGAGTCAAAGGCTTTTCTTACCAAACCCAGGAAACTAACTACGCCGATAATTACTTCAACGGCCAGCGTAATTAGCCCTCCATTAGAGGTCAATACCCATTCAGGATAAAGCTTGAAACTCAATACAAAAGCACCAACCGATAATACAACAGCGGCAACTAGGTAGCCCCAATGAATTTTGTCCAGTATCTTTGCCATTTCTCATCTGCGTCAAGTATTAGTGTAACAATATTTCTCGACATTTCTCCCCCCAGTATAGCCCAACTCATCCCTCGCGGCAACCCATAGACAGATAGGGTCTTACTGGTCGGGCTGGACTAAGTGGACCGAGTGGTCGGGGATACAAGGAAATAAGTAGACAAGGACGACCATCACTATCCACTGTCCACTAACCACTGACAACTGTCCACTGTCCCCCGAACGCTAACAAAAAATTAACCACAATGTGGTACGATTCACCACGTTTGGAAATCTAATATTCGAGAGAAAACCATGCCTCTAGTCAGAACCCAGATCAACTGCCCTCAGTGCCGCCAACCCATCGCCGCCGAGATCGAACAGCTCTTTGACGCCGGCCAAGACCCCGGCTCAAAACAGCGCTTGCTCTCCGGCCAATTCAACCTGGCCCAATGCCCCCATTGCGGATACGCGGGCAACCTGGCGACTCCTATGATCTATCACGACCCCAGCAAGGAACTTCTCCTGACCTTCTTCCCCCCAGAGCTGAACATGACCCGCGACGAGCAGGAACAGGTCATGGGGCCGATGATCAAAAGCGCGGTGGACAGCCTGCCCCAAGAGGAGCGCAAAGGGTATCTATTCAACCCCCAGGCGACCTTCACCATGCAAGGCCTCATCGAGCGCGTGCTGGAGGCCGACGGCATCACCAAAGAGATGATCGAAGCCCAGCGCAACCGGTCCAACCTCATCTCGCGCATGGTCGAAGCCTCCGAGGAGGAACTGGCCAAGATCGCCACCGAGGAAGACGAAAATATAGACGCCGAGTTTTTCACCCTGCTCTCCCGGATGGCGGAAGTCACTATGTCTGCCGGGGACGAGGCCTCGGTCAAGAAACTGGCTGAGCTGCAGCAGGCTTTGCTTTCTCTCACAACCTTTGGCCGCCAGATCAAGGCCGAGAATGATGAAGTGGAGGCGGCCTCCCAATCGCTCCAGGAATTGGGGGAGGAGCTGACTCGGGAGAAGTTGATCGAATTGGTGATCGAAGCGCCCACCGAGACCCGCGTGCGAGCCTTGGTGAGCATGGCCCGTCCTGCATTCGATTACGTCTTCTTCCAAACCTTCACCGAACAAATTGACGCTGCCGAAGGCGAGGAAAAGGAGAAGCTGGAAGGTTTGCGGGAGAATTTGCTCGCCTGGACTCAAGAACTTGACCTTCAGCTTGAGGCCCGCATGGCCCAAACGCAGCAATTAATTGAGCAGATCATCCAGACGGAGAACATTCAGGAGACCATGGCCCAGGCCCTCCCCGCGGTGGACGATTTCTTCATCCAGGCCCTGAGCGCCGAGTTGGAGGCCGCCACCCAGAAAGACGACCAGGAGAGGATGGCAAAACTCCAAGAGATTGTGGCCGTGATCCAGCAAGCTTCTCAAGCCCCCCCGGAGGTAGCCCTCATCCAGGAACTGCTGGAAGCGGAGGACGACGCAGCCCGTCAGAAGATCATGGAAGAGAAGGCCGAGTTGGTGAACGACCAATTCCTGCAAACCTTGACCGGGCTGCTGCCCCGGGTCGAGGCCGGTGAGGACGAAGAACTCAAAGAGCGAATGCTGGCGGTCCACAAGGCCGCGGTGGGCTTTTCGATGAAGGCCAAACTTGCCCAGAAGGATTAGGGTCTTTATGCCTTAGTGTCTTTGTGTAAAAAGACTCGTCCCTCTAATTCCAAAACTAAAAATTTACCACAAAGGCACAAAGACACAAAGAAAAACAAAAAACTTTGTGCCTTTGTGTCTTCGTGTTGAAAAATGATAAAAAGAATCCTCCTCTCCCTCGCCGCATTCACCGCCCGCCTGCTGCCTACATCGGTCAAGAAAGCTCTGTACCGCTTTGAGCCGTTAGCCAAATTGATACGCGGCGGCCTCAACCTGGCCGCCCCATCCGGCCTCACCGAGATCACCGTGGCGGCCGGAGCGCTGGAAGGGATGGCCCTCTCCCTCGACCTGCAAACTGAAAAAGACTACTGGCTGGGCACTTACGAGCCGGAACTGCAAGCCGCCGTCCAAGAACTGGTCCGGCCGGGGATGGTTGCCTACGACGTGGGAGCCAACCTGGGCTACGTCACCCTGATGCTGTCCCAAGCCGTGGGCGAGACCGGCCAAGTCTTCGCCTTCGAAGCCCTTCCCGCCAACCTGGAACGCCTGCGCGCCAACCTGGCCTTGAACGCCCTCCCCTCCCCGGTGACCGTGGTCCCCGGCGCAGTGGCCGAACGCGCCGCCCCGGTTGAGTTCCTGGTGCACGCCTCCGGGGGGATGGGCAAGGCCGCCGGGTCCGCCGGGCGGGAGGCCGACTACCAGGAGACCATCACCGTACCAGGCATCTCCCTGGACGCCTTCGTCTACGAGCGTGGGAATCCGGCCCCCCAGGCAGTCAAGATGGACATAGAAGGCGGGGAGATCCTGGCACTGCCGGGCATGTCCCGCCTGCTGGCCGAGGCCCGGCCCGTGATACTATTGGAACTGCATGGCCCCGATGCCGCCCGCGTAGTCTGGGAGACCCTCAGCGCCGCCGGATACCATATCTGCCGCATGTCGCCCGGCTATCCAACCATAGACAACCTGGACGAACTGGACGAACTGGATTGGAAAGCCTACCTGGTCGCCAAACCAAAATGAGCCGTCAATTCAAAAAACATTCACCACCAAGACTCAAAGACACTAAGAAAAACAAAAAACTTTGTGTCTTCGTGCCTTCGTGGTAAAAAAATAATGATGCCTCCTACCTCCTTCCCCGGTAAATTAGCCCTCCAGCAGCGCGTGCTGCCCACATATCGCGCCCCGTTCTTCGACGCCCTGGCCGCGGCCTGCACGGGTGGCATGAGCCTCTTCGCCGGAGAGCCTCGCCCCAAGGAAACCATCGCCGCCACCCGCCAACTAGAGATTGCCCAATACACCCATGCCCGTAACTTCCACATTCTGGGCGGGCCGCTGTACCTATGCTGGCAGGGCGGTCTGCTGGACTGGCTGGAAGCCGCCGGCCCGGACGCCCTGGTGGTAGAGGCCAACCCTCGCTACCTCACCACACCGAGCGCAATCCGTTGGATGCAGACCCGTGGACGCCCCGTGTTGGGCTGGGGCTTGGGCGCGCCGCCCTTGGACGGGCTGCTGTCCGTCCCCCGCAGACGCGCCCGCCTGCGTTTGCTGCGTTCGTTGGACGGCATTATCGCCTACAGCCAGCGCGGCGCGGCAGAGTACCGCGCTCTGGGCATCCCAGCGGAGAAGGTCTTCGTGGCCTCCAACGCCGCCGCTCCCCGCCCCGCCGCCCCGCCCCCGGAACGTCCCCCGACCTTCGGCGAGCGTCCCTCCGTCCTATTCGTGGGAAGGCTGCAGGCCCGCAAACGGGTGGACAATCTGCTGCATGCCTGCGCCGCGCTGCCGGGGTCTCTCCAGCCCAAATTGACCATCGTGGGAGATGGCCCCGCCCGAGCCGAATTGGAGGCCCTGGCCGAGACCGTTTACCCCCCCGCAACCTTCCCCGGCGCACGCCACGGGGATCAACTGGCTCCCCTCTTCGCTCAGGCTGACCTCTTCGCCCTGCCCGGCACCGGCGGGTTGGCCGTCCAGCAAGCCATGAGCCACGCCCTCCCGGTCCTCGTCGCCCAGGGGGACGGCACCCAGGAAGACCTGTTGCGTCCAGGCAACGGCTGGCTGGTCCCCCCCGACGATCTACCCGCCCTGACCCAGACCCTGCAAACCGCCCTCTCCGACCCGGCCCGCCTGCGGAAGATGGGCGCCGAATCCTACCGCATCGTGGCGGAGGAGATCAACCTGGAAGCGATGGCGGCAGCATTTGTGGAGGCATTAGGGTCAATCATGGGGTGAATTTCAGTTTGGGAGTTTGAGTGACTAAAGTCACACAAACGTTTACGAAGTCGGCCTGCGCCGACTTGACGAGGTTATAGTCCGCCGAAGGGCGGACTTCGCAGTTGTTGGTGCGACTTTAGTCGCTGTGTCGCGCAAATTTCCCCCAAAACTGAAATACACTCGTGCTAAGAAGCAAGTCTGGGATTCGGTTAAAAATACCGTATAATAGAAGCGTCAGGCAATCTATTAAAAACCGATCAGGGGCCGGAGGGCGCCAGTATGAGTTTTCCAATCCAGGAGATGTCAATCGAAGATTACGAGGAGGTCCACGCGCTCTGGCGGGCCTCGGAGGGGATCAAGCTGACCGACACCGACTCACGGGAGAGCGTGGCTCGTTTCCTGAAGCACAACCCCGGCCTCAGTTTCGTGGTGCGGGACGCGGGGGAGTTGGTTGGGGCGGTGCTCTGCGGGCAGGACGGGCGGCAGGGGTATCTGAGCAATTTGGTGGTTAGCAAGTCGCACCGGCGCAAGGGGCTGGGCCGCTCGCTGGTGGGGCGCTGCCTGTTCGCCCTCATGCGCATCGGCATCCACAACTGCAACCTCTTCATCCTGGATGACAGCCCCGGGGCGATGGCTTTCTGGGAGGATGTGGGGCTGACCCAGCGGGTGGACTTAGTGATGATGTCCCCGCGCAGTTCATCGGAGAGTTAATTCAGCCTAAACCCTGAACGGGGATGTGAGCATCCATCTGAGGTAACAAATTTTCGGAGGAGAACCATGCCTAAACTTCGCACTGGCGATATTGAGTTATATTATGAGAAAATGGGGGAAGGCCAACCGTTGGTTTTCATCCACGGTCTGGGTTCGAGCGCCCTGGGCTGGGAAAACCAGGTAGATCTCTTTGCTAAACATTACCAGGTGGTCGCCTTCGATGTGCGCGGCCACGGCCAAAGCGATAAACCTCCCGGCCCATACAGCATCCCCCTCTTCGCCCAGGATGCGGCCGGGTTGATAGAGTCGCTGGGGATCGCCCCGGCCCACGTGGTGGGGCTTTCCTTGGGCGGGATGATCGCCCTTCAATTGGCGGTCAGCGCGCCGGATGCGCTCAAGAGCCTGACGGTGGTCAACAGCGGCCCGGATATGGTCTTACGCACCTTCAAGGATCGCCTGAACGTCTTCCAGCGCCTGTTTGTTTCGAGCGTGTTGGGTATGCGCAAAATGGGCGAGGTGTTGAGCGGCCGCCTTTTCCCCAAGCCAGAGCACGAGGAAATACGCCAAATATTTGTCGAACGCTGGGCGGCCAATGACAAACCAGCCTACATGGCGTCCCTGCGAGCCATCATCGGATGGAGCGTGGCCGACCGGCTGGGCGAGATCCGCTGCCCCACGCTGGTCATCGCCGCGGATCAGGACTACACTCCCGTCGCCCTCAAGGAAGCCTACGCCGCCAAGATACCGGGCGCAACCCTGGCCGTTATTGAAGACTCACGCCACGCCACCCACGTCGAACGCCCCGAAGCGTTCAACCCAACCTTGATGGCGTTCCTGGAGAAACAGAAATGACGTAGAAAGGGGAGTGAGCATTCGGTCATTGAAAACGTCTCAATACCGGCTGGCAGTAATCGCCAGCCGGTATTTTTTATGTTTTAGGAAGCCAACATTAATATATTCAATATTAATATGCAGATTATTCAAATTCCCTCTTGACAAATTCAAGAAAACGTGTATAATATTGCTAGATAAACAAACAAAGAGTTGATTTTCTAAATATAGGTGCCCAAAATGTTTGAATCAATGAAAGAAATTGCCAAGAACTATCAAATAAACCGCCTCGAGGAGGCCAGGTTCGCCCGATTGGTGAGCGAGGCCAAAGCGAGTAAAAATTCCCGCCCGGCCCGCCTCAAACCTCGCGGACTGAAACCTCTTCCCAAAACCAGGAAAGACGCCAGTTATCCTCCCCTCTAAAACGCGTGCCCATTTCGCCCCCTGGCGGTATAATGGGTAGCGTAAGCAATCCGAAAACGAGGAAGAAACGATGAATCAATTACCTGGTGAATGCCCAGTCTGCGGCGGAGACATGACCGTCACCCGGCTGCACTGCCGGGAGTGCGATACCACTATCGAAGGACGCTTTGTGAGCGGCCCCTTTGCCAACCTCTCTCCAGAGCAATTGGAGTTCGTGGAGATCTTCATCCGCAACGAAGGGAAGATCACCCATATGGAAGGCGAACTGGGCCTCTCTTACCCCACCATTCGCAACCGGCTGCATGAAGTCATCCGAGCCATGGGTTACGAACCCGGCGGCGGGTCGGAAACGCTCACCGAAGAAGAACGGCGCAAAATCCTGGAAGACCTGAGTCTGGGGAATATCTCTTCTGAGGATGCTATGGCCAAGCTCAAGGAAAGCGGCTGACCGCCGAAGCTGTCAATTTTATTTATGGAGAAAGATTATGGCTAACGCTGATGAAAGAATGAAAATCCTCCAGATGGTGCAGGATGGCACCGTCTCTGCCGATGATGGCGCCAAGCTGTTGACCGCCCTTTCGGGGAAGGGTACCCGGTCCCGGCGTGGGTCCGGCGCCGGCCAGACTGACCCCCGCTGGATGCGGGTGCGGGTGACCGACACCTTCACCGGCAAGGCCAAGGCCACGGTGAACCTGCCCATGGGATTGGTAGGCGCGGGCCTCAACCTGGCCTCCCAATTTGTCCCCGACATGGATTTTGAAGAACTCAGCGCGGCCATTGAGTCTGGCATGACCGGTAAAATTGTAGAGGTATTTGATGAAGAAGATGGTGAGCAGGTCGAGATTTTTATCGAGTAATGGTATCCGCCAGTTATCTGGCCTCGCAAGATCAGGGCGCAACTGAAAATAAGTTTCTCTTTTTTAACACTAAGACACCAAGTCTCAAAGACACAATTTTTTGTTTTTCTTCGTGTTTTTGTGCCTTGGTGGCAAAGTTTTTCTTACCGTTCCCTGGCCGCCTATTTACTTTTATCAGTTTTATCTGGCTTATCGATTTCGGGCTTGGTCTTCTTCTCTTCCCCGCTGCTAGACTTTTCTCCCTCGCCGCCGGATTCTTTTTTCTCGCTGCCGTTCTTGGCGGAAGCGGTTTTCGTTCGGGAAGAAGAGCGGTTGTCGGTGGCGTAGAAGCCGGAACCTTTAAACACAATACCGACCGGAAGATAAACCTTGCGTAAGGTTTCTTGGCTGCATTCCGGGCAGGATTTCAGGGGGTCGTCGCTGTATTTTTGGCGGCGTTCAAACTGCACGCCGCAATTCTCACACCGGTACGTATAAATCGGCATCAATCACTTCTTTTTTCGTAGTGCGGTCAAATCGGAGGGCATTATAGCGCGCTTGTCCATGCTTGGCAAGAGTGAGTCAGGTTTAAGGTTTAGGGCAGGGTAATCGCAAAGTCAATTCGATAACTTAGGAAAGGCAATGTTATTCGTGAACACGAGACCCAAAGGCACGAAGAAAAACGAAGAACTCTGTGTCTCTGAATCTCTGTGGTGAAATTTCTGCGTAAAGCAAAAATGGCTATCATCCTATACTTCGCCCGGCGCGGTTTGCATCCCTATGGCGGCTATGGTAAACTTTGCTAGTACGCGCATTTACCATTCACCTTTCCATAATCAAGGAGATCGTCAAATCTAATGCTTACCACACCTGAAAAAATAATCTTTGCGGTTGCCGCTCTGGCGACCGCTTACGCCGCCTGGCGGGTATCCTTGCGCATCGCCCGCACCATCGCCCGAGGCCCCGGCAAACCCGATTGGGGACTAGCGCTCAAACGAGTACTCGGCGTGACCGTCAAGACGGTCGCCCTCGGCCCGGTCTGGCGCATCCGATTCTGGGCCAGTCTGTTCCACGCTTTCGTGGCCTGGGGCTTCACCTTCTATTTGCTGGTCAATATCGGGGACGTGCTGGAAGCGTTTATACCCGACTTCCATTTCCTGGGCCAAGATCTCCTCGGAGACCTCTACCGCCTGCTGGCCGACGTGTTCAGCGTGGCCGTGCTGGTAGGGATGGCGGCGCTTCTGGTGCGGCGGTTCGTCTTCAATCCCCCGGAGCTGTCGGCTAGAGAAAGTACCCTTCTGCATCCCAAGGCCCGAGCCGGTATCCGCCGCGACTCCCTGATCGTGGGCTTGTTCATCCTCTTCCACGTGGGGATGCGTTTTCTAGGTGAGTCCTTCCAACTCGCCGCCGGAGACCCAGACACCTGGCAGCCCTTCGCCCAAGCGCTCTCCGGGCTGTGGGCGGGGATGGGACATGACACGCTGGTATTTGCCGAACACGCCGCCTTCTGGTGCGCGCTGGGTTCTATCATGGCCTTCATCCCCTATTTCCTGGTCTCCAAGCACATCCACCTCTTCTTCGCCCCCATCAACTTCCTTCTCAACCCGGAGTATCGCTCGATAGGCGAGTTAGACTATATCAACTTTGAAGATGAGAGCATCGAGCAGTTCGGCGCGGCCAACCTGGAAGACCTGGCCTATCACCAAATCCTGGACGCCTACGCCTGCATCATGTGCAACCGCTGCCAGCAGGTCTGCCCGGCCTATACCACCGGCAAGGTCCTCTCCCCCGCGGCCCTGGAGATCAACAAGCGCTATGCCCTCAATTACGAAGGCGCACGCCTGGCGGCGGGAGAAGCCAGTTCCCAACCCTTGATCGAGTTCGCCCTGACCGAGGAAGCGGTCTTCGCCTGCACTGCCTGCGGGGCCTGCGTCAGCATCTGCCCGGTGGGCAACGACCCCATGCGGGACATCATGGACATGCGCCGGTCGCTGGTGCTGATGGACAATAAATTCCCCGAGCAATGGCAGACTGCCTTCCGAGGCATGGAGCGCACCGCCAACCCCTGGAACATCGCCCCCACCGAGCGCATGGTCTGGGCCGAGGGGCTGGACGTTCCTACGATTGAAAAGAATCCCGATTTTGACCTCCTCTGGTGGGTGGGATGCGCTCCGGCCACCGACGCCCGCGCTCAGAAGTCGGCGCAGGCCTTCGCCCGGATACTCAACGCGGCGGGGGTCAACTACGCCGTGCTGGGCCAGAACGAGCAATGCACCGGAGACTCAGCCCGCCGCGCGGGGAACGAATATCTCTTCTTCGAGTTGGCTTCCGCCAACGTGGAGATTCTCAACGATGTTGCCCCCAAGCGCATCGTCACCACCTGCCCCCACTGCCTGCACACTATTCTGAACGAATACCCTGCTTTCGGCGGGGACTATCAAGTCATCCACCACACCCAATTGATAGACGAACTAATCTCCGCCGGGAAGCTGACCCTGGTTTCCAGCGACTCCGAAACCATCACCTTCCACGACCCCTGCTACCTGAGCCGTCACAATAACGTCATCAAGGAACCTCGCAAAGTTCTGGGAGCAGCCAACGCGGAACTGATCGAGATGCCCCGTTCGGGGATGAAGTCCTTCTGCTGCGGGGCGGGTGGCGCGCAGATGTGGAAGGAAGAAGAGGAAGGCGACGAACGGGTCAGCGCCAACCGCCTCCGCGAGGCCCAAGAGACCAAAGCAAATACCCTTGCAGTCGGCTGCCCTTTTTGTATGGTGATGCTTAACGACGCGAATAAGGATGCAGGAGAGGTCATGCAGGTGATGGATGTTGCGGAGATCGTGGCGGCGCGTTTGAAAGATTGATTGATTTATTAACACAAAGGCACGAAGACGCTAAGACACAAAGAAATATTGTCTTCGAGTCTTGGTGCCTTTGTGTCTTATTGGTAAATTTGATCGTAGGTAAACCAACTCAGGAGATTCGTAATGGCGACCAAAGTCGTAATGCCCCTTATGGGCGAAGCTGTAGAGGAGGCAACGCTAACTAAATGGCTCAAGGCGGAGGGCGAGGCCATCGCTGAATATGATCCATTGGTGGAGATCAACACTGACAAGGTGGATTCGGAACTGCCCAGCCCGGTCTCCGGCACTTTACTGAAGATTCTGGTGGCCGAGGACGCCACCGTGCCGGTCGGAACATTGTTGGCCTGGATTGGGGAACCGGGAGAAGAGATTCCGGCGGATGACGGCCAGACCTCGCCTGAAGCCATCCCCGTTCACGAGCCTGAACCCCCGCCAACGCCCGCGCCTGCCGCCGCGCCGACCCTAGTCGCCGCCCCTCGTCCGGTTGACCTGAAACCGGGCCGCAGCGAGCAGGGATTCATCTCCCCGTTGGTGGCCCGCATCGCCAGCGAGAACAACGTGGACCTCTCCCATGTGGCCGGAACGGGCCGGGAGGGGCGCATCACCAAGAAAGACATCCTGTTCCACATTGAGACCCGCGGCGTCGCGCCCTCTACACCCGCTCCCGCGAAAGCCCCTGCCAGTTCCTCCGAGATGATCCCCGGCGCCATCATCCCGCACAGCGTGGTTCGGCGCAGGATCGCCGAACATATGGTGAAGAGCATCCGCACTTCACCTCACGTCACCACCGTGATGGAAGCCGACCTCGCCAACATCGTCGCCCACCGGAAAGCCAACAAACCCATCTTCGCCCGGGATAGCGTCAACCTGACCTACACCGCCTACTTCATGGCCGCTTCCGCCGCCGCCTTGAAGACCTACCCTGTGGCGAACTCCTCCTGGAGCGAGGAGGGGCTGATCTTGCATAAGGCGGTCAACCTGGGCATGGCGGTCTCTATGGGCGAGGCGGGCCTCATTGTGCCGGTCATCAAGGACGCCGACACCCTCTCCCTCCTGGGCATCGCCAAGGCGGTCAACGATCTGGCCCACCGGGCGCGCAACAAGCAGCTCAAACCGGGCGAGGTGCAGGGCGGCACCTTCACCATCACCAACCACGGCATCAGCGGCTCCCTGTTCGCCGTGCCCATCATCAACCAGCCCCAATGCGCCATCTTGGGCGTGGGCGCGATCCAGAAGCGGGCCGTCGTCATCCACGACGCCATCGCCATCCGCCCCATGGCCTACCTCTCCCTCACCTTCGACCACCGCATTCTGGACGGCGCTATCGCCGACTATTTCCTGGCCGAGGTGGTGAAGACCCTGGAAGCGTGGAATTGAGGTCTATTCGTAAGGAGACGCCTTGTAGGGGCGTCTCAATATAGAATCCCCACGTAGGGGCGACCCGCTTGGCGTGAGCTATGTCGAACGCCGGGTCGCCCAAATGAGGCAATCTGTCCGGGGCGACCCGCCGGGTCGCCCCTACGAATGAAATCTAATGAGGTACTCACATGTCTGACTATGACGTCATCGTGATCGGCGCCGGCCCGGCGGGATACGTGTCCGCCATCCGGGCCGCCCAACTGGGCCAGAAGGTCGCCATCATTGACAAAGAATGGCTGGGCGGAGTCTGCTTGAACGTAGGCTGCATCCCCTCCAAAACTCTGCTGAGGAACGCCGAGGTCGCCCACATCCTGCGCGAGCGGGGGCGTGATTTCGGCTTTTCCTTCGACAATCTGGAACTGGACTACGGCAAGGCGGTCAAGCGCAGCCGCCAGGTTTCCAACCGCCTGACCAAGGGGGTGGCCTTCTTGATGAAGAAAAATAAGATCGAAGTCCACATGGGCAAGGCCCACCTCTCCGCGCCGGACACCGTGGTGGTGACCGATGAAAAGGGCGACGCCACCGTCCTCAAGACCAAGAATGTCATCATCGCCACCGGGGCCAGCCCCTCCTCGATTCCCGGCATCGAAATTGACGGTAAACGGGTAGTCACTTATCGAGAGGCCATCCTACAGGATAGCCTGCCCAAGTCCGTCGTCATCATCGGCGCGGGGGCCATCGGGGCGGAGTTCGCCACCATCTGGAACGCCTACGGCGTGCCGGTCACCATCGTAGAGATGCTGGACAGCCTGCTGCCCCTGGAGGACAAAGATGTGGGCAAGGAGTTGGAGAAAGCCTTCACCAAACGAGGCATCCAGACCCTCACCGGACACCAGGTGGAGTCGGTGGAGGTTCTCAAGACCAAGGTCAAGATCACCGTGTCGGGGCCGGAGGGAAAGCAGACCCTGGACGCCGATCAGGTTTTGATGGCTATCGGTTTCCGCCCCAACAGCGCCGGTCTGGGCCTCAACGACCTGGGCGTCGAACTGGGCGAGCGGGGCGAGGTCCTGATTGACGACCGCATGGCGACCAACCTGCCCGGCATCTGGGCCATCGGCGACGTGACCGCCAAGCTGATGCTGGCCCACGTCGGGTCCGCGCAGGGCATAATTTGCGCCGAGAACATCGCCGGGGCCGACACGGTCACCCTGGACTACGCCATGATGCCCCGGGCCACTTACTGCACCCCCCAGGTGGCTTCCTTCGGCTACACCGAGGAACAGGCGGTGGAATTAGGTTACGAGGTCAAGGTGGGCCAGTTCCCCTTCCAGGCCAGCGGCAAAGCCCTGGGCCTGGGCGACTACGCCGGATGGGTGAAGATCATCACCGACGCCCAGTACGGCGAGATCCTGGGCGCGCACATGATCGGCCCGGAGGTCACCGAACTGCTCCCCGAACTCACCATCGCCCAGATGATGGAACTCACCGCCGCCGAGATCGCCCGCAACGTCCACGCCCACCCCAGCTTGAGCGAAGTCATCATGGAAGCCGCTCACGACGCGGTGGGGCATGCGATACATAAATAAACATAACCCGTAGGGGCGCCCCTACGAATAGCGAGGATACTTTCATGCCGATAAACCCCACCGACCCTTACCCCCGCAAGCGAGTGTCCGTCCTGGACAGCGAGATGGTTTACGTGGACGCCGGGGAGGGCGACCCCATCGTGTTCCTGCACGGCAACCCGACCTCCTCTTACTTGTGGCGAAACGTCATCCCTCATGTAGAGAGCCTGGGCCGCTGTCTGGCCCCTGACCTGATCGGTATGGGCGAGTCTGGCAAGAATCCGGCGGGAGTTTACCGCTTCGCCGACCACACCCGCTACCTGGACGCCTGGTTCGAGGCTCTGGACCTGACCCAGAACGTCACCCTGGTGGTGCATGACTGGGGTTCTGGGCTGGGATTCCACTGGGCGCACCGCTACCCGGATCGGGTCAAGGCCATCGCCTATATGGAAGCCCTCGTCCAGCCGGTCACCTGGGCGGACTGGCCCGACGCGGCCAGGGAGATCTTCCAGGCCTTCCGCTCTCCGGTGGGGGAAAGCCTGGTATTGGAGCGGAACATCTTTGTCGAGAACGTCTTGCCCACCAGCATGCTCCGCAAGTTGAGCGAGGAGGAGATGAACGTCTACCGCCGCCCCTACACCGAGCCGGGCGAATCCCGCCGCCCCACCTTGACCTGGCCGCGGGAGCTGCCCATCGAGGGCCAGCCCGAGGACGTGCGCCAAATCGTGTCGGCCTACGCTGAATGGCTGGCCGCCAGCGACGACCTCTCCAAGCTCTTCATCAACGCAGACCCCGGCGCGATCCTGACCGGCGCGCAGCGCGAGTTCTGCCGGGCCTGGCCCAACCAGCAGGAGGTCACCGTCCCCGGCGTCCATTTCATCCAGGAGGATTCTCCTGATGAGATCGGGGGGGCGCTGAGGGAGTTTGTGGAGGGGTTGAGGTAATCTGAATTATTTTTGTTAGGGGGTTATCTCGAACCTTCAACCTTCCAACGTTCAACCTTTTAACATTCAACTCCCCCCCTACCGCCGGGTGATGGGGATCATCCGGCCCGTGCCGAAGGCCTTGGCGCTGACCTTCAAGACCACCCCCATTTGCCAGCGTTTGTGCTCAGAGCGGCGGAGAGCCGCGTCGCTGCGGTTCTCCTGCACCAGGCGTTCCATCTCCGGCCCCACCACCGGGTAATCGAAGGGGTCCACCTGACCGGGGCGAAGTTCCGCAGAGGGAGGGCGTTCCAAGGTGAAAGCGGGAATCACCTCGCGGGAAGCGTTGATCCAGGCGGCCAGGGAGACCACCTCCGGCTTGGTGAGGTCCCCGATTGGGCAGAGGGTTCCGGCCATGTCGCCGTAGAGGGTGCCGTATCCCAGGGAGGCTTCGGTCTTGTTGCTGGTGTTGAGCAGCATGCCCCCGCGGCGGTTGACGAAACTCATCAGGATCATAGCCCGAAGCCGGGCTTGAATGTTCTCCGCGGTCGTGCCTTCATCCAGGAGGTCTGGCAGCGCGTCCTCCGCGGCGCGGTGCAGGCTCTCTAATTCCACCACCTCGAAATGGATACCCAGGGCCTCGGAAAGCTCTTGGGCGCTGGTTGTGGAACGGGGGTCGGTGTAGCGGGAGGGGATAGCCACCGCGGTGACCCGCTCCGGCCCTAGAGCTTGGGCGGCGATCACAGCCGTCACCGCTGAGTCAATCCCTCCCGATAATCCGAGAAAAGCGCGCTCCAGGCGGTTCTTCTCGGCGAAGTCGCGGACGCCGAGGACCAACGCATGGAATAGCTCATCCTCTGGGTTTTCCTCCGGCAGTTCGAGGGGCTTATCCTGGTCGAAGTCTACTACCTGAACCCCACTCTCAAATCCCGCCATCTGAACCAGGGGTTGGCCGGATTCATTCAAGGCAAAGCTCCGCCCGTCGAAGATCAACTCATCGTTCCCCCCAATGAGATTGGCGTAGACCACCGGGCATCCCTGGCGGCGAGCCTGGTGAAGCCGCTGCGCCATGATTCCCCGCTGGTAGGGCGAAGCGGACAGGCAGACCAAAAGCGTCGCGCCTTTTTTCTGGAGGTCAGCGCCGGGGTGGACGGCGTGACCTTCGTCCCAGAGGTCCTCGCCAAGCAGGAATCCCACCCGTTTCCCAGCGATGTCAACCGGCGGGATTGCGGGGCCGGGGACGAACCAGCGGGGTTCGTGAAAAATGTCATGGGCGGGAAGCAGCCGCTTGGCGGCTACCATTTGCACCTCGCCTCCGGTCAGGAAGGCGGCGGCGTTGTACAGCCCAGGATGATGAGGGGGGTGGCGGTCTGCTGCCATAATCGTACCGACCACGATCGGGGGGTTGCCTTTAGCGCGATGGGCGAGGTCGGCGGTGGCTTCGTAGACCGCCTGGGTGAAGCTGGAATCGTAAAGTATGTCTTTGGGGTGGCAGCCGGGGATGGCTAATTCTGGGAGGACGATTAGATCCGCATTTTGAGATTGGGCCGTCTGGATGGCCTCCAGGCAGCGTTCAACGTTGCCTTCCAGGTCGCCCACACAGGGGTTGATCTGCGCCAGGGCCACCCTCATGCGAACTCCCCCGCCACGGCCTCCAGCAAGTTGAGGGCTTCCAGCACGGCCTCCCGCTGCAAGCAGACCGCATCGCCGAGCATGAAGGTGCGATAGCCCAGAGAGAGCAGGAAGCCCAGATCGCCGATGTCGGCGGAGGCGGGGACGGGATCGAGGGCCAGGGAGTCGAAGATGCGGCTGGCGGCGACGGCGTTGGGGTCGGCGGCGAGGATGTCCCGCAGGGCGCTGATGATCCGGTGGGGACGGAGCACCTCCACGTAGAGGTCGCCCCGCCCGGCGATCAGGCGTCCTGGTATGTCTCCATGCTCCCGGATGAAGTCCAGCCCCCGTTGGCTTTCTATCTTCAGCATGACCTCCGCATCGGGGAGCAGACTTTTCACCTCTTCAACGTCGCTGAGGGCCTCGACGTAGGAGAGCATGACTCGTTTCAGCCCCAGGTCGCCCATAGCGGACAGGTAGGCGCGGTCGGTCTCGGTGAGGGTGCCTTCGATCTTCAGAGAGGGATGGACGATGTTGACCGACTCGCCCGGGCCGATGAGCCGCCGGGGGCCGTCCTCCAGGATGAGGCGGTCGCCGTCCACCGCGGCGACCCGGGCCAATTCGCTCCCGCTGGAGAAGAAGGCGTCCACCGGGGTGTCCACCTGGATGGGGTGGCTGAGGCGCACCTCCGAATAGGGCGGGATAGCGGCCCCCACCACCCTAAGCTGGCGTCCCTTGAGGTCCACCCACAGGGGCTTGGGGATGGCCTGGAAGCGTTGGAGAACCTCAGCAGGCCCCTCCCGAGCCGGCATCACGGTATTGAGCCGCAGACCGCTCACCAGGGGATGCGCGGCCACCTCCTCCAGGAAGGGGGCGTAGGGCGGGGCGGTCACAATCGCATGGACCTTCATCAGGGGATCCTTATCCAGTCGAAAAAACATTAACCACTAAGACACGAAGGCACTAAGAAAAAAATTGTTTTCTTAGTGTCTTGGTGGTAAAAAAAATCGTGAAGCGCTTACAACTTCAAGGTGACGCCGCAGTAGGTGCAGCTAAACATACCTTCCGCATCCACGGGGACCGAGCCGCCGCAGCGAGGGCACACCACCACGATGGGCTTGCTCACCTGGGCGACTTTCTCCTCGCTCTGGCGAGCCCGCATGTTCTCCTGGAAATCGTCGAAATGACCCCAGGCCCGGGCCACCAGGCCCATAGCGTAATCCACGGCTCGCTGCTCGTCTTCGATGCGCATGATCTTCTGCTCGCCGATGGCTTTGCCCCACTGCTTGTCAATGGCGTCGCCGGACTTGCCGGAAGGCCGCCGCAGGAACCAGGTGTTCCAGGTTTGGGTGACCTGCTGCCAGGCCTCCAGGGCGTCCACGTTCCCGTTGGGCTTATCCCCCAGGTAATGGGAGATGGCGTCGGAGGAGACGGTGGGGTGCATGCTCACGTCGCCGAAGACGATCATGAAGGGCGGCTCCTCGGCGTTGGGGACCTGGACGTGGGTGTTGACCCAGTGGGCGAAGAGGCCGTAGCTTTCGGGGGCGTCCCCGCCGCCGCCCTCCCCGTAGAGCGAATTGAGCAACTGCTCCAGGTCGAAGCCGCTGGCGAAGGTGGTGACCTGGAGGGGCCAGTGGTCCACTCGGGCGTCGCCGATGGCGACGAAGCATATCTCCAGGTCCTCCCGGTATTGGGAGAGGGTGTTGAAGAGCAGAGGCAGGCGGTCGAAGATCTCGGCGGGCCAACTGGACATCGAGCCGGTCACGTCCACGGCGACGATGAGGGGGTTGGCCGACTCGGTGCTGATCTGCTTCTTGGGGTCGATGATCTTCTCGTTGGGGCCGCCCCGGTCGGCGTAGGTGCGGGGGCCGTGGGCGGCGGCCCGTTTGGAGGCGGCTTTGCGTTTGGTTGCGCCGCGGGCGCCGTATTTATATTTGCCTTTGCCATACCAACTGCTGGTGTCTTCGTCCCATGAATACATAGGGTCTCCTTTAGGGGGCGTCTAAGGCCAGGGTTTGCAGTCCGAACTCACGGCGGAAGCGGTCGTCCAGCTTCTTTTCCGCGATGTAGGTCTCGATCTCCGGGGGGACCATCTGTCGCCAGCCTTCGCCCAGGGCCATCTCTCTGCGGACCGTGGTCCCGTCCAGGGGGATCTTCTCCTCCTCGGGGACCAGCCGGACCGGGAGGAGGATGGGATAGTCCTCTTCCAGCAGGCTGGCGACGTAGGGGTTGGCGGTGACGAACAGGTCCAGCGGGCCGAACAGGTCCACCACCATCTCTCGCCAGCGGGGGCCGTCGTCCAGGTCGGGGACGGGGAGCGTGGTGTAGTTCTCCCGCCCGTCCAGGACCAGCCGGATCATGTCTTGGGTCTCCTTGAGGGTGAAGGGGTTGCGCAGGTTGTGGCGGTTGGAACTGCCGATGCCGATGAGGGCTTGCTCGGCCCGGTCGCAGAGGGCGCGCAGCACGGGCGCGTGGCCCAGATGCACCGGCTTCCAGCGGGCCACCATGCCGATCCGCTTATAACGGTCTGGGGCGTTCACCAGACCTACTCCCCGGCGCCGTTCCCCTCATCCCCCTCTTCCATATCTATCGCCATCCACTTCTGATACCACTCCTCCCGCATCTCCCGGAAGAGCATCTCTTTGCTTTTGTTGAGCATCTCCTCCTCCGATTGGGCGGATTGGTCCACCACGAAGCTGACTTCGATGTCCTTTTGGTCCACGTCGTACAACGAAGACAGCACGCTGAGGGCGGTGACGAAGGTCTCCTGGTCCAGGGCCTTGGCTGAGGGGATTTCGAATTTCACTGACGACATAGACGATCCTCCGGGCTTGGGGAAATTTTACTGAGTATAACCGATTTTGGGGGGAGGGGAATGGAGGGGTAAGAAGTTAAGATCTAGATCAAGCTACTAGGGATAGAAGGATTTATGTCAACTACAGTCACCTTTATAACCCCTATTTCCAATTGAATAATTTCTGGCAAATCAATTTTTCTTTCTGGTGGGCGAGAATCAATTACTAGCAGATGCCCCTCTCTTCGTCCTTCAGTTCTCATATATTGCTCAAGTTGGCTTGGGCCCTCAAATTGCCCAGTGATGACTTTCATTTCAACTAGATGAAGAACGCTGGTGAAAACAACGCCAACATCCACATAGCCAATTCCTGACAGCAGTTCTCGAATGACAATTCCCTTACCGTCAAGCACACCATAGGCAAATGTTCCAAATAATGATTGGGCAATTCCTTCAGGTCTCGATTTTAATTTTAGCTTCTTTCGTGATTTCCAAAATCCGTCTATTCCTCTTGCTTCAACGGCTCTTTTGAATAAATTTAGCAAGGATGAAATTGACCGACGAGATGATTTTTGGATTTCTCTTTTTTCTTTTTCGAGTCCCCCTGGGAAAGATGAGTCAGGATTTTGGAGTTTTTTTTTAAACTGGCTATCTAAACGCTCAAGTAATTGCTTCTCAAATTCTGCACGGTTATCAATATCATTGTTTTGGAAAAAAATTGTCCTAACGCGTCTCATCCTCCGCTGGAAATCTTCAGGAGTCATTACCGCCCTTTCATGGAAATATAATTTCGCAAGCTGAACAGCATAGGTGTCAGAGACAGCTAGATTCCGTCGATTGAAGTAGTCTTCAAGATAAGCCTGAATAGAATATAACATGCTAAATCCATAACGGAACGATTGTTCTATAAAATTATATCACATTTCATATTGGGCAATCACTTGATTATTATGGTTCTCGGGGAATTGACGTAGTTTACAAATGTTCTATACTAATATGTGGGTGTAAGTTAACCAAAACACCCATATCTAGCGGTTGAAAAGCTAGATTTTGGAGCCGACCACGTCAACTCCCAAAGAGCCATTATTATTACTTAACAGGAATTCCATTTTTGTCAAGGTTGTGTTCTTTCATCAAGAATCGCGAGATTCTCAAGGTGCGATCAATTGATTTTTTCCCCCAGTATTTTTTTCCGCTATCTCTTTCAATAACTTCTAATACACCCTCTCTCTGAAGTTCGTTTAATGCTGTACTAACATTGGATGGCTTTAGTTGTAGCAATTTAGCAATATCTTGAACAGACCGGTTACCGTTAGCCGCTAGGTATATTTGAACTCTCCTCACACTTCTACCGAACACTTTCTTAACGCTCTCAAAATGTTGTTGTTCATTGGCTCGTAAAGAGAAAGCTAATGTCTGCTCAATAGAATCAACTTTATGTTCTACGTTACTCATGCGACGTAGAAATTGTTGATCTCTATCTTCTGTCGGGGATTTCTTCTTTTTATTCATAGCTATGTGTTTTCGATACTGAATAACAAATTATATGTTTTCTCACTATACTTATTCATCACTGACGAAGTTAGGTGGAGATTTTATAAGCATAAGATCAAGAAAAGAGAATTTTTTTCTAAACTGCCCTTGTTTACCAACCTTTTCGACAATCCCAAATTTTTCTTCCCATGTTCTCCACCAAGTTGAAATTGTCTTTTGGTCAACACCTACAAGAGAACCAATCTCACGTGTGCTTCTTTTACCATCCGATAGTTCATACGCACGCAATTGTTTTTCGTTTTTAAAAACACGAATCAACATATCTTCTAATAGTGGTTGAGCTATGACTTTCAACAGAACTTCAATGTTGATGTTCTGTTGTTTCAGCTCAGTGAAATCGCCCAATATTTTTTGTAGAACGTCTAAGTTATTCCCTGTATCAGATTCAGTCATTTGCGTTTCTTGAAACACATATTCACTGTATTAGCATAGAACAAGATTCTGAAATTACATACTATTTTTTCTTCTTTTTCGATTCCGTTATCCGTGCACTGACAGTACTAACAGGTCTTCCCAGAACAACTGCAATTTCTGCTGATTTCATGCCAAATTTATTTAGCAGTGGTGCCGCTTCTGTAACAGTCATTCCATCTGTCGTTTGGTACGCCAATATATTTATTAAGATACCTAACTTCCGTTCAATTTCCTGAAAGTTTTCTGCTGTCATGAGACTTCCTCCAAGTCATTTATTTTTGGGGTTCTTTTTCTTCTTGAGTTTCTGTCTTGCATCGCGAATTGACTGAACTGCAACGTTGCATACTTGTGCTTTTAGAGCATCAGGTAAATTAAATCGATCAAGTATCTCAACTTGTTTCGCTAGGCCATCGATATCTTTGATACAAAGATATGCAAGCATAAGAGTTTCGGGGTTGATTTGTTGTTGGTTATTTTTTTTTGTCATTATTTAACCCTCCTTTGTTGGTGAGTTGTCAACTGCGATGCAAAGAGGAAGTAGTTTCATACCTTTATACATTAATCTTATGAATAATGCAACCCAAATGGCATACATTTTAACAATACTCATAAGAACAAAAATTCTATTTTTCTTAGTGAACCTTATCGAAAAGGAACAATCAATCTATTTAGTACCATTCCCTCGGTGATGCATTTCGAAGTCGCAATTCAAGGCATACACCTCCCCCACCCATATTTCTTTCCATCTTTCCATCTTGTTAACCTTAACAAGGGAGTCAAGATGGAAAGATTTTAAGGCATACTGCCCCGTTTCACCCGTCTTTACCCCCCTTTAACCCTTGTCTCCTGTGTCCTCTGTGTCTCCTGATTGAGTTTATCATATATATCCTATTATTAAGTCAGAGGACACAGGGGACACAGAGGACAATGGATAATGCGGGATTGGCCTTGTCCAGGGGGAAAAATGGTCGTTTCGCAAGGGGAAAATCAAGATGGACACCTCCCCCACCAATATTTCTTTCCATCTTTCCATCTTGTTAACCTTAACAAGGGAGTCAAGATGGAAAGATTTTAAGGCATACTATCCCCGCTCCATCCGCCTTTGATGGGGCAAACAGCGCTTGCGCTATTAACACTTATTGGGTAAAATGTTAATAGCGATCCGCTTATTAACACTTAGGAAGCCGAATGAAACGCAGTGAATTCAATCAAAACGCCTCAGGGAAGCTCATTCAGACCTCTTCAGGGCATCTGGCGTTTGTTCCTGCCCCTCTGCCGCCGCAGATCAGATGGTCAGGTGAACTGCCCGCGCTGCAATCCAAGGCTGACCGCAGTCTGGCGCAATTGGCTCAAGTTGGAGCTTCCTTCCCTGCCCCACACGTGGTCGTGTATCCTTTCATCCGGCAGGAGGCGGTGCTTTCTTCCCGGATCGAGGGCACCCGCACCTCCCTGCAAGAGTTGTACGTCTATGAAGCCCGGCAGCTTTCACGTATTGAAAATGCCGATGCCCATGAAGTCCATAATTATGTCAAAACCCTGGAGTATGGCCTGGACAGGTTGAATACCTTGCCAGTCAGCCAACGCCTCATACGTGAACTGCATGCCAGGCTGATGGAAAGCGTGCGGGGCGAATTCTTCACCCCGGGTGAATTCAGGCGCAGCCAAAACTGGATCGGCGCGCCAGGGGCAACCCTTGAAACCGCCACCTATGTCCCCCCGCCGGTCGTCCAAATGCATACTGCTTTGTCAGACCTGGAAAAATTCATTCACCAACCTTCAGATATTCCCCCACTCATCCAGACCGGTTTAGTGCACTACCAATTTGAAGCCATCCACCCCTTTCTGGATGGCAATGGCCGGGTCGGGCGGTTGCTGGTCAGTTTGTTATTGTGCGCCTGGGATCTACTTCCCCAACCATTATTGTACTTGAGCGCCCACTTTGAAGCCCACCGACAGCAATATTACGACCACCTGCTGGCAGTCAGCCAAACCGGTGATTGGGAAGGATGGTTGGGCTTCTTCCTCCAGGGTGTATATCAACAAGCCCGCGAATCAACCACTCGGCTGCATCGTCTGGAGCATGTCCGGGGGCAATATCAAGAATTGGTTGCTGGAGAACGCACCCGAGCGACCTTGCAGGAAGCGATAGACTACCTAATCGGGCAACCCATCACCACTGTGCGCCAGTTCCAGGCCGGTTTGGGGATGAGCAATTATGTCACCGCTCAACGGAATATTGCAAAACTGATCGAACTTGGAATTCTGCAACAGATCGGCTCCCAAGAACGAGACCGCACCTACGGCGCACTTGAGATCCTACAAGTGATCGAAGGCGAAATAGAGATCGAAGATTAGGTAGATTCTAGGCATAAAGGTTTTAAGCATACCCACGCATCAAAATCACCCAAGCTTCATCACCACCTCATCAATCTCCTCCCCACGGGCATTGGCAAAGCCCACTTCCTCGCCTGTCAGGACGAAACCGCACTTCTCCAGCACCCGGATCGAGGCCAGGTTATCCTTGGCGGCGCGGGCGTGGATGGGGCGGGTCTTCTGCATCTCCAAGAACCGGGCCAAAGCCGCCGTAGCGATCCCCTTCCCCCAGAACGCCTTTCCCAGCCAATAAGTCACCTCCAGGTCGCCGAACATCACATAGCTGCCGATCACCCCGGCCACCTGCCCCTCGGACTCGACCGTCAGCATGGTGATGGTCTCGTCGCTGAACATCTTCTCCCAACGTGCGTCGAAGGCGGCCCGGTCGGCGGGGTCTTTCCCGGTGAAGGCGGCCATATGATTGGCTTCCGGGTCAAGCTGCTGCTCGAAAAAGATGGGCAGGTCAGTTTCGACGACCTCCCGCAGGGTGACGGATGGGGGTGTGTTTGGGGTCAACGTTCACTTTTCCTTTGATATTTGGCAGGTGCTATCATATCACCAACTTACTGCCCTTCAATGTTGACTCCAAGAGGTATTATGTTTACTATTTTCGAGTTTCAGGTTATGATGGATACGATAGAAAGTACGAGGTGATTATGACCACGACCCAAAAGAATATCTTATTCGTTATCAATGACAGCCCCTATGGAAATGAAAGTTCCTACGATGCGCTCCGCCTGGCGATGAACCTATCCAAACGGGCAGAGGCCAAGGTGCGGGTGTTTTTGATCGGGGATGGCGTCAATTGCGCCATCGCTAAACAAAAAACCCCCGACGGATATTACAATATTGAACGGATGATGAGGGCGATTGCCCGGCAGGGAGAAGTTTCCACTTGAGGGAGTTGCGCAGAGGCCCGCGGGCTCGGGCCTGAGATGATGATAGATGGATTGCAATCGGGCAGCATAGATCTACTTGGAGATTGGACCATGGAGGCTGACCGTATTATTGATTTCTGAAATCTAAACTATACCCTCACTCAATATCGTCAGATCGCTTTCCGCCGCCTCCCGCAGGATGACAGAATTCGTTGTGTTTTGCGTCAAGGGGGCCTCTCTTCCTCTGATATTTTGTAACCCCAATCATAACTTCAACTTTCCGCCCTCATCCCCTTTACTCCTCATCATCTTCATCACCATTATAAGGTAATAAAGATAATATCGTGTAATGGCGCTAAAGGCTCAACCCAGAGGCGTTCTAACGTTCTAACCTTCAACCTCCCAACCTTCAACCTCCCCCCACCGCCGCTTTATCCACCTCGGCGATGTATGGCAAAGTGCGGTATGCCTCGGCGAAATCCAGGCCGTAGCCCACCACCCACACGTCGGGGATCTCAAAGCCCAGGTAATCGACCGGCGGGGGGGTGATGTCGTCCCGCTCTTTGCGGATGAGGACGCAGGTCCGCAGGGAGGCCGGTTTGCGGCTCCCCAGCAGACGGTGCAGGTAGTTGAGGGTCTTCCCGCTGTCCAGGATGTCCTCCACAATAAGGACGTGCTTCCCCACTATCATCTCCCGCAGGTCCATCACAATACGCACCTCCCCGGAGAACGCCCCGCCCATTCCATAGCTGGAAAGGGCCATGAAGTCCACCGTGTGCTTGACGGTCAAGGCTCGGGCCAGGTCGGCCAGGAAGATGAAGCTCCCCTTGAGGATGCCGACCAAATAGATGTCTTTCTTGTCGGCGTAATCGGCGGAGATCTGGGCGGCCAGTTCGGCCACCCGCTTTTGGATGGTCTCGGCGTCGTAGATCACCCGCGCCAGTTTAGATGGCAATTCGTTCATGGTTTTCTCAATTTATGGGGATTTCCTCACTCGTCGATGAAGGGCGTGCCGGGCGGCTTGGATTTGAACTCGATGCCCTCTTTGGTCATCTTGGCGATGACCTGTTGGGCCATTTTACGGGGATCGTACTTCAACTGCACCGGGACTCCCAACAAGGGCATCCCCGCGCCCCGGAACACCGCTTCGATGAATTCATCCCTCAGGCCCTCGTCGAAGAAGACGCTGGTGGCTTCGTCCAACTCCAGGCCCAGCACCGGCTCCAGGGATTGAGGGTCGGTCAGCAAGAAGTCCACCTGCTTGTCGGCGATAGACTTCAGCGCATCGATGTTGTGGGCCTGATCTTCAACCTCGAAGATGTCGGCCAGACGCACCTTGGCCAGAATGGTGAAACGGGTGCCGACCACCACTTTCAAGGTCCGGAAAAAGGCCTGCTCCGCCGGGGAGAGGAAATGCTCTCGCACGTAGTAGCGCGAACCAGGGGCGGCTTTGAATCTTCCGCTTGCAGGTTGTTGGGATTTCTTGCCAAAAAAACTCATAAGGATTTCTCTCGATGAAATGGTGGAAACCTATCTGGAATGTATGCTTAATATACCATCTCTACCCCATTTTGTGCAACTATAAGGGCAGACTCTTTTCCCCCTTTCGACGGTCAAAGGGTTTGATTTTAGGGTGACCAAAATACTATACAAAACTCCGTTTTATCAGGTAAAATAGGATAACGGAGATAATATTTATCGTTAGACGAAAAATAACCGGGAATCCGCCCTGTTATACCCACCTCGGAGATGAGAACGATGAACAAAAAACACTTTTGGCTTGCATTGGTACTTTTGATGATTCTGGTTTCCTGCACCTCCGCGCCCTCCAGTTCCTCGACGGAGGCGCCCAAACCGGCAACCAACACGGCTCCCCCGCCCGCCGACACCGCCACAACAGCGCCCCCCGAACCTACCAACACCCTCCCACCCCCCACCGTGACGAATACGCCTTTGCCCATGGGGGACGGCATCAACTGGGTCAAACACCCGTCCAACCCGGTGCTGGATGTGGGGCCGGAAGGCGCATGGGATGACACCCTGGTCGGAGAACCCCGCGTGCTGGCTACCGAGGACGGATTTCACATGATCTACGTCGGTTTCGACGGCACCCGAGCCGGGGGCGGTTATTCACCTTTCTATGGCTTTGGATTAGGGGTCGCCACCTCCACCGACGCGGTGACCTGGGTGCGCCAAGGCTCTGATCCCATCTTGAGCTTGTCCGGCTCAGAGTTTGGGATGATGCACCACGGCGGCGCGATCCAGGATGACATGTACTACACTTACTATTCCCTGGGTTCGACCCGCGGCGGCGTCACGGCGACCCGCATTTACCTGGCGACCTCCCCCGACGGGCTGACCTGGACGCCCAATCCCGACCCGGTTATCAGCCCAGGCCCGGCCGGAAGCTACGACTCCTACGACGTATTCGCCCCTATCGTCCTGGTTGAGGAGGGGATGTTCAAAATGTGGTACACGGCCATGCGCAGCAATTACACCACCACCATCGCCTACGCCACCTCCCCCGATGGGATCGTCTGGACCAAGTACGAGGGCAATCCGGTGCTGGAGGAAATAGGGGCCTGGTATCCGGCGGTGCTCAATGTCAACGACGCGTATATGATGTGGTACTCCTTTGCCGGAAGCGATGGGATAGGCTCGATCTATCTGGCGACCTCGCCGGACGGCCTGGCCTGGACGGCGCTCCCGGACAACCCCGCGCTGACCCCCGGAGGAGAAGGCGAATGGGACGGCGAGGCAGTGTTCGAACCCAGCGTGTATTTCGACGGCCGGGTTTTCCACATGTGGTACACCGGCAGCAGCGGCCCGTTCATTGAACGGATCGGCTACGCCACCAGCCCTTGATATTCAGCCTAAATGTTGGTGAAATAGAGTAACGCATAAAAAAAATTAACCACGAAGGCACGAAGACACAAAGTTTTTGTTTTTCTTA
>CBDUUP010000015.1:0-27835 GCA_965370435.1 uncultured Anaerolineales bacterium
GCGAGTGGCTGGCGTACACCGGCCCTGATGGCATCCATATTGTAGGAATTGATGGAACCAAAAACCGACTGATAGTTCCTTACGTTAATCCTATGAGCGGAGGGAGAAGCGCTATGGACTATTCCATTTATACCTACTGGCCCCCTATTCCCTCATGGTCGCCAGATGGGGAATGGCTCGTATACCACAAATGCACCGTTCCCGTTGAAATAGGAGCGAGTTGCACATATGCAGAAGATTACGCCATCTTCATCGTGAACGTCGCCACCGGGGAGGAAACATTGCTGATCGAAGGTGGGTTGAATCCCTACTGGCGTTGGCCTTGATGAACCGAAAAACTAAAACTATTCTCATCGGATTGTTCGTCGGTCTGTGTATTGCAGGGTTATGCCTTGCTTGTCTCTGGGGAGTGGACAAGGTTCTGCCAGAACTATCTATTTTTCTGCGCGTAAATCCTATTGGACCGGATGAATTCCCCGATACGGACATTGTGTTCCAGCTTCACACTCTTTGGGGAGAAGGCCCTGACCATACGCTGGGGTTTATCAACGCGGATGGCTCAGGGCTGACGTACCTCACCCTTGAGGTGTTTCGGAAGGGGCACTTCGGTGGCCCCTGGGCGCCATCTTATCCGATTATGACCGGGGATAACTCGACTTTGATCTTCCGAGCCAAAACAATGTCCCTTCACCCCGGAGACATATTTGTCATCCGCGCCAGCCATAAAGCTGTCGAATGTGTTGATGCGTTTGGAGAAAGCGTCCTTAGACCCTCACTTACCGCCGACCAGTCTCAAATAATTTTTAGTTTAGACCCGAAACCCAATCGCCTGGCAGTGTTAGACCTGGACACATGCCATCTTGAGACAACCACGCCAACGATTTATGATAACGGCGCCATAGGGTATGAACATATTATACAGGGCGCGGTCTCACCAGACGGTCGCTTGCTGGCATTTGTTGTTGAAGAGTGGCCTAATCAGTGGCCCGACGTACCAGACAAGGTCTACATCCTTGATCTGGAGACCGGTGAAGAAGTGTATATTGGAGAAGGCCTGGGGCCAGCTTGGTCACCGGATGGGCAATGGCTGGCATACGTTGGCGCCGATGGCATCTATATGGTGCGACCTGATGGAACAGATAAGGGCCTGGTTGTCGCTTACCTAAACCCGGAAGGAGGGGGCAGCAACGCTGCAGAAGGTGAATGGCCTCCCCTCCCCTCCTGGTCGCCGGATGGAGAATGGCTTGTCTACCACAAATGCACCGTGCCCATCGAAAACACGGCCAGTTGCACAAATTCAGAAGATTACACCATCTTCATCGTCAACCTCGCCACCGGGGAGGAAACCTTGCTGATCGAAGGCGGCTTGAATCCCTATTGGCGTTGGCCCTAATTCGCCAGGAGTAAACATCCAAGCATATCGGTTATGTAGTCGCTTGGCAAGCGTTTCTTCTAGTGATGTACAGATAGGGCTGAGAATCACCCTTGTGTTCAGACTGTCTGCAGGAATATGATTAGCAAGATAATGTTACGTTTTCTCAATGGGTTTGCTCTCCAGAATCAAATCGCAAGATAAGAGTGTTCAATACAACTGTTTAACCACAAAGCTATGGCTTCAATTAGTCACAAGTGAAGTACATTATACGATGGAAATTTCCATCCCCGTAACCTGGAGAACACTCGGGGGATAAATCTAAGAATTCTATTTGAAAGAACCGAGTCACCTTTCCGGTTGATTATCTTGGTGCAATTCTGGTGCAGATAGCATAGTAAAAATGTAAACAATAAAAGATATTTACAATTAAACCGCCACATATGAGACTCGGTGGACACAATAGACCCACTTATATGGTGTAGACTCTTGTCATTGAGGCTTTGTGCCTTGATGGTAAGAAAAAATCCTCCCTCTATCGACTCATTTAGACTGGAATAACAAAGTAGTTTCGCCCACCACGATCACGTCTCCATCCTCCAGAGGGACCGGTTCGGTGACCGGGTTCCCGTTGACCTGCGTCCCATTGGCGCTGTCCAGATCGGTGAGGATGTATTGGCTCTCCTTATGCTCGATCTCCAGGTGAGGGCGGGAGATGGCCCGGTCTTGCAGGGCGATATCCCAGTCGGCTTTGGCGGTGGCCCGGCCGAGGTTGACCTTCTCGGCATGCAGGGGGAACTCTCGCCCATCTTGATTTCCGGCAGTGACGATCAGTCGGGGCTGGGATACGTCCGGACGGACTATGAAGGTATGGGTAGTGTCCTTTTCTTCCTCCAGTTGGGGCGCTTCTTCCCCCCGCTCGTAGAAAGTGATCTGAGTATCCTCCAACCGTATCACGTCGCCATCGGCCAGCCGCCGGGGGTGGGCGATGGGGTCGTCGTTCACCCGGGTGCCGTTGCGGCTGCCCAGGTCTTTCACCTCGAAGCCGCCCTCCCGGTAGGCGACCACGGCGTGCTTCCGGGAGATGCGTTTATCGGTCAGGACCAGGTCGTTGCCCACCTCGCGGCCTATGTCTACAATATCCCCTTCCTGCAAATGGAGCGCACGAAGCCCGGCGGCAGGGTCCTTCCAGCGCAAGACCGCCAGGATAGAGGCTCCCTCCGGGCGCGCATTATCAGATTGGAACATAGACACTTCCTCGGTTCTCTAGGCCAGGTAGGGCATTTCCAAGGGTTCGGGCTGAGGCTTGCAGATCCCGCAGAACACCGCGTCAGCCACCACCAGAGACTTGGGCACCTGCTTCGCGCCGGCGTAGACGGTGATGATGTAGTTCATCTTCTGGATGTGATCGTTGCACACCGCCCGGCCGCAGAAGCGGCAGATCGCCTGGGCCGGCTGCTCACATTTTGTGCAGACCATGGGTTTACTCCTTGAATAGATGTTGACGCCGCGAGAGGGCCTATAAGGACCGTGAGGGTATTGTACCTGAAAATGGAGAGGGGGGATTGGATTTTAGCGCTCTACCTAACTTGCCCGGTGCAATCCTCTAAGGAGGACATTATGAGACGACCCACCGGGTCATCTCTACGGCTGGCCCAACCATCAAACAAAAACAGTGGAGGCGAACCATCTGCCTCCACTGTCCACTCTTTTAGAGCGTTGAACTTTTCAACGTTCCAACGTTCTAACATGTAAATGTTCTAACGCTAACTCCCGTCCCAATCCCCCGTCACCGGCAGCAGACCCGCCCCGCCGTAATTGAACTTCAAATCCGGCGGGCCGATGGTGTTCGTGTTGCGCAGGAGGACTTTTCCCTTGACATATATGCCCAGGGTGTCCACGCCGTCTCCGTCCCAGTCGCCCGCCAGCGGAGTTCTGTTCTTGAGGGCTTTGTGCTGGATGGTGATGTCCGCAACCCCGCCGCTGTTGCTGTTGCGCAGTTGGAATTCCCCCGCAACGGGGTCGAAGACGCCGATGGTGTCTATCCCGTCACCATTCCAGTCCCCGGCCAGAGGGATATCCCCCGCGCTGCCGAAGTTGAAGGCGATGTCCGGTTTGGCGATGGAGTTGGTATTGCGCATGTAGACCTTTCCATCCATGAAGATGCCGACCGTGTCGGTTCCGTCGCCATTCCAGTCGCCGACGATGGGCTGCTCGCCTTTGAGGATATTATGTTGCAGAGTGATGTCGGCCACCCCTGCGTCGTTGGAGTTGCGCAGGCGGAACTCGCCCAGGCTGGGAGAGAAGACGCCGATGGTGTCTGCGCCGTCGCCGTCCCAGTCGCCGCCCAGGGGAATCCCGTCGGTGATGTCGGCGGCGAAGAGGAAGTCCAGGTCCGCGGCCCCGGCGTCGTTGGTGTTGCGCAGGAGGAAGTTGCCGGTTGCGGGGTCGAAAGTTCCGATGGTGTCGTCCCCTGGCGGCACGCCCACAAAAACGTAGGCTGCCCCGGGGACAGATACTTGTTCATCGTCGCCAGGTGCGCCCACCAGGGCGGTGTCCCCGCTGAGGGCGACGGAGGTGCCGAACATGTCATAGGCGGCGCTATCGGAGGCGGTGATCTTGGCCGCCTGCCCCCAGTTTTCGGAGCCTCCCTGGTTGCGGGTGAAGAAATAGGCTGAGCCGGACATGGAGCCGTTGTCGTCGTCGCCAAAGGCCCCCACCAGGGCTGCCTCCCCGCTAAGAGCGACGGAGGCGCCGAAATAGTCACCCGCCGCGCCGTCGGAGGCGGTGAGCTTGACAACCTCCCCCCAGTTATCCACCCCCCCGGTGTTGCGCTCGAAGTTGTAGGCCGAGCCTATGTCGCCATCATCACCAGTGGCGCCCACCAGGGCAGTGTCCCCGCTGAGAGCCACGGCGCCCCCGAACTCGTCACCCGCCGCGGCGTCGGAGGCGGTGAGTTTCTTCACCTCCCCCCAGTTATCCAACCCGCCGGTGTTGCGCTCGAAAATATAGGCTGAACCTTGAGCGCTGTTATTAAAATGCGCCCCCACCAGGGCGGTGTCCCCATCCAGGGCGACGGATTCACCGAACTCGTCAGTCGCCGCGGCGTCGGAGGCGGTCAGCTTCTTCACCTGGCCCCAGTTATCGGCTCCGCCCTGGTTGCGCTCGAAGAGGTAGGCCGAGCCTTGGTAGCCGTCATCGTTCCTGGCCCCCACCAGGGCGGTGTCCCCGCTGAGAGCGACGGATGTACCGAAATAGTCATCCGCCGCGCCGCCGGAGGCAGTCAGCTTGAAAACCTCCCCCCAGTTGTCAGCGCCGCCGTAGTTGCGCTCGAAGAGATAAGCCGAGCCGGAGTCGGCGCCATTGTCATCGTCACCCCTAGCCCCCACCAGGGCCAAATCCCCACTGAGGGAGACCGACCAGCCAAAAATGTCACCCGCTGCGGCGTCGGAGGCGGTGAGTTTCTTCACCGGTCCCCAGGAATCTACTCCGCTCTGGTTGCGCTCGAAGAGGTAGGCCGAGCCGGAGTCGGCGCCATTGTCATCATCCCAAGGCGCTCCCACCAGCGCCAAGTCGCCATCCACCGCGACGGAACTGCCGAAATAATCATATGTATCCCCGTCGGAGGCGATGGGTTTGGCCGCCAGTCTCCAGCCCTCCGGACGCCCGGTGAAGACGTAGGCCTTGCCTGGGCGGGGAGAGCCGCCTTCGCCGCCCAGGGCGCCCACCAAAGCCGTGTCCCCGCTGAGAGCGACGGCGTAGCCGAACTCGTCATCCGCCACACCGTCGGAGGCGGTCAGCTTGGCCGCCTGCCCCCAGTTATCGCCCCCCCCGCTGTTGCGCTCGAAGAGGTAGGCCGAGCCGGAGTTGGATCCGTCGTCGTCGTCACGATTGGCGCCCACCAGGGCTGCCTCCCCGCTGAGAGCGACGGACCAGCCGAAATAGTCATCCGCCGCCCCGTCGGAGGCGGTCAGCTTGACAACCTCCCCCCAGTTGTCAGCCCCGCCGGTGTTGCGCTCAAAGAGGTAGGCCGAGCCGGATTCGCTGCCGTCGTCGTCGTCGCCAAAGGCCCCCACCAGGGCGGTGTCCCCGCTGAGAGCGACGGAGTTACCGAAATAGTCAGCCGCCGCGCCGTCGGAGGCGGTCAGCTTGACAACCTCCCCCCAGTTGTCGGCCCCGCCGTTGTTGCGCTCGAAGAGGTAGGCCGAGCCTATGAAGCCCTCGTCGCCATAGGCCCCCACCAGGGCGGCATCCCCGCTGAGAGCGACGGACCTGCCGAACTCGTCATACGCCGCGCCGTCGGAGGCGGTAAGTTTGGCCGCCTCGCCCCAGTTGTCTGCGCCTCCTTGATTCCGCGTAAAGATGTAAGCCGAGCCGGAGCTGCTGCCGTTGTCGTCGTCATGGTAAGCCCCCACCAGGGCCGTGTCCCCGCTGAGAGCCACCGAGGTGCCGAAATAGTCACTCGCCGCGCCGTCGGAGGCAGTCAGCTTGGCAACCTCCCCCCAGTTATCCAGCCCGCCGTTGTTGCGCTCGAAGATGTAGGCCGAGCCGGAGCTGCTGCCGTCGTCGTCGTCGCCATCGGCCCCCACCAAGGCCGTATCCCCGCTGAGAGCCACCGAACGGCCGAACCTGTCTTCCGCCGCGCCGTCGGAGGCGGTCAGTTTCTTCACCTGTCCCCAGCTATCGGCCCCGCCGTCGTTGCGCTCGAAGAGGTAGACCGAGCCGGAGTTGGAGCCGTTGTCGTCATCACCATGCGCCGCCACCAGCGCCAGGTCGCCATCCACCGCCACGGAATAGCCGAAGGAGTCACTATTGGCCCCGTCGGAGGCGGTGAGGATGTCTTCTTCTATGAGGTCGGCGGCCATCCCCGGCTGGGGGCCGAGGGCGGCGTCTATGGCGGCCTGCAGGCCGGGGGTGATTTGGTCTGCTTCGGATGCTTCGGCTGCTGAGCCTGTCGAAGCAGAGCTTGCCGAAGCAGGCAGCATCCCCGCCATCATAGCCAGGATGAGGGCCAGCGATAAGATGCGCTGGAGGGTGAAAGTGGTTCGTTGAGTTGTCATTTTAATTCTCCTGTTGAGCTAGTTAATAGATGGATACTATCCTTTTAGGGCAAAAAATGGTTGAATATATATAAAAAAATCGCCGAGGAAATCTCGGCGATGGATATCGATGCGGGTTGTGAAGCGGTCAAGTGGAGTCCTCCAGGGCGGCATAGGGGCGGGGAACTATTAGACGAAATTATATCACGTCTATCTGTGTGGTCTGAGTGGTCAACAACGTAGAAAATAAGCAGTGGAGGCAAACTATCTGCCTCCACTGTCCACTATCCACTGACAACTGTCCACTGCCTACTGACAACTGCTTACTGTCCACTATCCCTTTCCCCAAATTCGGCGATTCGTCTCCGAATTCCTTGACATCTCATCCCTGGCATGGTAAACTCTCTCGGTCATTAATGTTAGATTAATGATTAATCCTATAAGGAGATGGCACAACTGATGATCAACTATGTTCTAAGCAGCATCCTCAGCCGCATCGGATTTAAATCCGCTGGCTCTGGAAAGCCTTGTCGCAGTGTGCCTATTGACCGTTAGGGTCTCCTAATTCCGCCCTATTACGGCCACGGGTACACGCCAAACCCGTGGCCGATTTTATTTTAATGGCGTCGCTTACGGCCCTCTTACGGCCACGGGAATCGCAATCCCCGTGGCCGTAAGTTATTAACCGGAGGTCGCTATGTTCAGGATAGAGAAAAAGTAACATCCGTATTGTCCGCATAAGGCGGTGGATGTGGGATCGGAGCGTCAAGCGCCATAGCTCCCCCACTTTCACCCAGCGCCCGAGATGCAAATGAAATGATAACCATGCAGATCAAAAGAGGTTCCGCGATGAAAACCAAGTTCTCTCTCTCTGCTACAGAGATCGGCAACTTAAAAACTGAAGAGAAGCAGTCTGCGCGGGCGCGTACGTCGCCAGAGTCTAATCTGGTATCCAAAGATCAACCATTCAGCAGGGAAGCGATGTTCAATCCTACCTACCGGATGGTGGAAGACTTGCACAACGAAATTTTTGCCCAGGCCCGCCTGGCGCAGCTTCTCAAAGCCGCCTTCGCCAACCAACCGGCGAGGGACAAAACCCTGAGTATCCGGGCCAAACTGATGGAAAAAGCCCGCCTCCAGGGAGAAGAATTGCGAGCGGCCGCACAGGCGCGCCGCAATAAACAAGATGAACTATAACCTGCCGCCCCTCAGCCTGGGATGAACGCCTTCGCTCATCCCGGGCGGCAGTCCAAGAAATTGATTAGCGATAGATTGAAGAGGCAATGATATGGTAACCAAGCATTTGACCGCCCTCAAAGAAGATCTGGCCTTCCGCGCAGTTACCCTGGACGACCTGGAAGCCGCCGTGGACCTGTTCAACGCCTGCTCGCGGGCCATGATCGGCAGAGAAGATTTCCTCCTGTCCGACATCCGCAACGACTGGCTGACCCCCGGATTCAATCTTGCGGGGAATACCCGGATGGCAGTCGCTCCCGATGGGGAACTGGTCGGCTACATCGAGGTCTGGGACCTGGACAACCCGCCCGCCATCGTCCACATCTGGGGGCGGGTTCATCCCGACTACGAAGGCCAGGGCATCGGCCTCTGGCTGCATGACTGGGCTTTCGAAAAAGCCCAGCAGGCCCTCGACCGGGTACCCTCCAAGGCGCAGGTCGCCATCCGCTCCAACACACTGAGCACTCACCAACCCGCCGTCCGCTTGCTGGAGGCTGTGGGCATGACCCCCATCCGCCACTACTACCGCATGGTCGTTGACCTGGACCAGCCCCCTCCCCGACCCCGGTGGCCGGAGGGCATCACGGTCCGCAGCTATGACCACCAGAAGGACGCCGAGGCGGTCTACCGGGCCGACGAGAAGGCCTTCCGTGACCACTTCGGCCACATGGAGGTCCCTTTTGAGGAAGGATTCCGACGCTGGATACACTGGATCGAGGGCGACGAAATGTTCGACCCCAGCCTGTGGTTCCTGGCCCTGGACGGGGAGGAGATCGCCGGACTGGCCATCTGCCGCCCGCAGTCCTATGAAGACGTCGATTCGGGCTTGGTCAACAGTCTGGCCGTGCGGCGTCCCTGGCGCAAACGCGGCCTGGGTCTGGCCCTGCTGCATCAGGCTTTCGGCGAGTTCTACCGCCGGGGCAAGACCAGCGCCTGCCTGGGCGTGGACGCCGGCAACCTGACCGGCGCGCTCGGCCTGTACGAACGGGCCGGGATGCGCCCTCACCGCCGCTACGACACCTACGAGAAAGTCCTGCGACCGGGCATAGACTTGAGCAAACGCTAGAAAAATAAAATCTCGTAGGGGCGCATCCTTCGACAAGCTCAGGATGCGCCCCTACGGATCAAGGAAAAAATATCATGACTACCATAGCACAAGATCAAAACATCGTCATCCTCCCCGAAGCCCCCGACATCCCGGGGCTGACTTTCCGCAGGTTCCGCGGGGAGGATGACTATCCCCTCATGCTGGCGGTGATCGATGGCAGCAAGGAGGCTGACGGAATCGAACGCTCCGACACCCTGGAAGACATCGCCAACAACTACGCCCACCTCACCAACTGCGACCCCTATCAGGACCTGCTGTTCGCCGAGGTGGATGGGGAACCCATCGCCTACAGCCGGGTGTTCTGGTTTCAAGAAGAGGACGGGCCGCGGGTGTACACCGCCTTCGGTTTCTTGCTCCCCGACTGGCGGCGGATGGGCATCGGGGGCGCCATGCTGCGCTGCAACGAAGCCCGCCTGCGAGAGATCGCCCAGGAGCACCCTCCTGAGACCCCCAAGTTCTACCAGGCTTGGGCCAGCGACACCGAAAAGAACGCCACCGCGTTGTATGAAAGCAACGGGTATGCGCCGGTGCGCTTCCAATTCGACATGACCCGCCCCATCGGCGCGCCCATCCCCGAAGCGCACCTGCCGGAGGGGTTGGAGGTCCGACCGGTGGAGCCTGAACACCTCCGCCAGATATGGGAGGCGGACATGGAAGCCTTCCGCGACCACTGGGGCTTCTCCGAGCCTACCGAAGAGGACTACCAACGCTGGTTGAACGACCCGATCAACGTCCCGGACCTCTGGAAGATCGCCTGGGAAGGCGACCAGGTAGCCGGGATGGTACAAAATTTCCTCCACCAAGAAGAGAACCGGGAGTACGGCCGCCAGCGCGGCTACACCGAGGGCATCACCGTGCGCCGACCCTGGCGGCGGCGCGGGCTGGCCCGCGCCCTGATCGCCCAGAGCATCCAGATGTTCCGGGAGATGGGCATGGAAGAGACCGCCCTGGGCGTGGACGCCGAGAATCCCACCGGCGCCCTGCGGCTCTACGAGAGCATGGGCTACAAAGAGTTTAAGAGCACCGCAACTTACCGCAAGCCGCTGAAAATATAGACACCGTCGTGAGGGCGCATCCTGAGCCCGTCGAAGGATGCGCCCCTACGGAATGTATGATAACCGCATGAAAAATACCTCAACGAAGACCATCCACCCCCAACTCAAAGACGGCTTCACCATGCGTCCGGCGAGGTTGGACGACATGGAGACGGTGGTCGAACTGGACAATGATTTCTCCGAAGCCACCATCGGGGTTCGGGATAACAGCGTGGAAGATTTGCTCACCGAGTGGGGCGCGCCGGGCTTTTGCCTGGAGACCGACAACCGCCTGGTCTTCTCCCCGGAGAGGCGTTTGGCCGCCTACATGGAGGTGGACGCCATCCACCAACCCCCCGTAAACCCCCTGGTGTGGGGACGAGTCCATCCAGACTTTGAGGGACAGGGGATCGGCACGTTCTTGATGGGCTGGGGGGAGGAGCGAGCACGTCAATTCATTGACCAGGTCCCCCCCGATGCGCGGGTGGCAATGCGGGCTGTTACGGTCAACACGGTCACCGCCGCCCAGCAGCTCTTCTATGATCTGGGATTGCGGCCCACCCGCCACTACTTCACCATGCGGGCCGAGTTCGACCAGCCGCCGCCCCCGCCCAAGTGGCCGGAGGGCATAAGCATACGCAACTACCAACCCGAGCAAGAGGTTGGACGGGTGTACGGTGTTTATAATGAGACCTGGCGCGACCACTTCGGGTACGTCCCTCGGCCCTTTGAAGCAGGGTTGGAACGCTTCCGGCATTATCACCTCAATGAGGAAGGCTACGACTCCAGCCTCTGGTTCCTGGCCCTGGAGGGCGAGGAGATCGCCGGGTTCGCCATAGGTCGCAAGTGGGACCACGAAAGCAAAGAGCAGGGGTTGGTCTCCCTCCTGGGGGTGCGCCGTCCCTGGCGGCGGCGCGGCCTGGGTCTGGCCCTGCTGCGCCAACTGCTGGGCGAATACTACCGCCGCGGCCAGACCACGGTCTCTCTGAGCGTGGACGCTGGCAGCCTGACCGGGGCGACCCGGCTGTACGAAAAGGCGGGCATGACCGTCTACCGCCAGAGCGACCTCTACGAGAAAGAACTGCGGCCCGGAAAAGACCTCAGCATCGTGGAGCTGACCGAATAATCATAATAACTTACCGATAAAGGAGAATGACGATGACCATACATGCAATCGTTTGGGATTTGGGCGGGGTGCTGGTGCGCACCGAAGACCGCCAACCGCGACAGGATCTAGCCGCTCGTCTGGGTATGCGTACCAGAGACCTGATGGCGATGGTCTGGGGCGACGAGACCGACAACCGCGCCCAACTGGGCCAGATCACCTGGGAAGAGCACTGGGAGAACATCCGGGTGGAGTTAGGCCTCACCCCGGAGGAACTGCCCGGCGCGCAAGACCAATTCTTCGCCGGTGACGTGCTGGATACTGAATTGGTGGAGTTCATCCGCGGCCTGAAGAGCGACTACACCGTCGCCTTGCTCAGCAACGCCCTCTCCAACCTGCGCCACATGCTTTTTGAGGAGTGGAAAATCGAGGACGCCTTTCACCAATTAATCATCTCCGCCGAGGTGGGCCTGATGAAGCCCGACCCGGCCATCTACGCCCTCACTCTGGAGCGCATCGGCTTCGAACCCGCCGAGGCCGTCTTCATAGACGACTTCAAACACAACATCGCCGCCGCGAAAGACGCCGGAATGCACGGCATCCACTTCCAAACCCCGGAGCAAGCGAAGGCGGAACTTATGAGTTTGTTGGAGTAGTCAGATAGTCTTTAGTCAGATAGTCATTCAGTCAAGTAGTCTATTTGACCACTGGAACACAGAGCTATCCAACTACGCAACTATCAAACTATCCAACTGCCGACTACCAGACTATGTTACACGTACACCAAATCACCAAATCATACGGCGTGGAGACCCTCCTGGAGGAGGTGTCTTTGGTGGTTAATCCTGGCGACAGGGTGGGGTTGGTGGGGCCGAATGGGTGCGGGAAGAGTACCTTGCTGCGTATCATCGTGGGGTTGGAGCAGGCTGACGGCGGGCGGGTGATGGTTGACTCGGCTGCCAGCCTGGGCTACCTGGCCCAGGGAATGCAGCCCGACCAGGAGCGCAGCGTGGGCGCGGAGGTCCGGGCCGGGATCGAGGGGCTGGAGGAGGCCCGGCGTGAAGTTGAACGGCTGGCGGCCCAGATGAGCGAAGGCCAGGGCGCAGACCAGGAGAAGCTCCTGGCCGCCTACGGAGAGGCCCTGACCCGCTTCGAGAACCTGGGCGGCTACACCGTCGAACACCGGGTGGAGGAGGCCTTGACCGGGCTGGGATTGGCCGGTCTTGACCCCCAGACGCCGCTGGCCCAACTCAGCGGGGGGCAGCAGACCCGGGTGGGTCTGGCCCGCCTGCTCATCAGCGAGCCGACCCTCCTGCTGCTCGACGAGCCGACCAACCACCTGGACATCCAAGCTCTGGAATGGCTGGAGGCATTCCTTTCAAGCTACACGGGTGCGGCCCTGATCGTCTCCCACGACCGCACCTTCTTGGATAACACCGTCAACCGCATTCTGGAATTGGACGAGAAGACCCACCGGATAGCCGAATACACCGGCAGCTACAGCGATTACGAATTGGTCAAGGCCGGCGAAACGGGCAAGCAATGGGCCGAATGGAAAGACCAGCAGGCCGAGATCCGGCGTTTGAAAGGGGACATCCAGAGCACCCGCCAGCAAGCGATGAGCACCGAGCGCGGCACCATCGATTCCAGCGCCCGGCGTCTGGCCGCCAAGGTCGCCAAAAAAGCCAAGACCAGGGAGAGCCGGTTGCGGCGTTACCTCGACTCTCAGGAGCGAGTGGAAAAACCGGAGCAAACCTGGAAGATGAAATTCGACTTCGGAGAGATGCCCCGTTCCGGGCAGATGGTGGCCCAGATCAAGGACCTCGGCCACGGCTTCGATGGCGGATGGCTCTTTCAAAATATAGATTTGACCCTCCAGCACGGGGAGCGCATCGCCCTGGTTGGCCCTAATGGGTGCGGGAAGAGCACTCTGGTGCGCATCCTCACCGGCGAACTGGAACCCAAAGCGGGCCTGGCCCGGCTGGGGGCCAGCGTGCGCCTGGGCTACATGCCTCAGAAGCAGGAGTCCCTCGACCCGCAAGCCACCCCCCTCTCCCTCATCAGCCAGATGGTCTCAATACGCGAGACCGAGGCGCGCAACTTCCTGCATCACTTCCTCTTCACCGGGGATGAGGTCTTCATCCCGATTGAGAAGTTGAGCTACGGGGAGCGGGCCAGGCTGCTGTTAGCCCGGCTGGTGGTCGCCGGGGCCAACTTCCTGGTGCTGGACGAACCCATCAACCACCTGGACATCCCCTCGCGCGAACGCTTCCAGGCCACCCTGGAAGCCTTCCCCGGCACAATCCTCGCCGTGGTTCACGACCGGGCCTTCATCGAGGCCTACGCCTCGAAGGTCTGGCGGATGGCGGAGGGCGGGGTTGAGGTGGAGCACCGAGAATAGTGATTAGTGAACAGTGAATAGTCTCCAAAACCTGACAGGTTTTATAAGGATGTTTCTGGCCAACAGCCCTTCCGGTCAGGACGAATCTAGCATAAAATCGGCTCTTCGGAAACCTGTCAGGTTTGTTTCAACAGCATCAAATTTCCTTACTGACATCAACCAACTGACAACCGCTCACTGACCACTACCCACTGTCCACTGACTACTGAACCGATGAAAAACATCAAATCTCTCCTCGCCGATAAACTCCCCGCGTTGAGCGCCATCAACCGTCCGGCTCGGCTGCTGCTGTTGGTGGTGATAATTGACGGCCTGTCCGCCGGAACCTGGGGATTATTCTTCAACTTCTACTTCCTGGAGAGCGGCTTCGACCGCGATTTCCTGGGATTGATAAGCTCAACCCATTCGCTGGCCGCTATGCTCCTGGGTATTCCGCTGGGCATATTGGCCGACCGCATCGGGGCCAAACGCGCCATGCTGTTGGGCTATTCAGTTGCCACGGTTGCGGCAATTGTGCAAGTGACCGTAGTGAATCCATACGTCATCCTCGGCGCGACGTTCCTGGGGGGCGCCTCGATCACCCTATTCTTCGTCAGTCAAGCGCCATTCCTGTTGAAGTTGTCCAAGCCGGAGAACCGAACCTTGCTCTTCAGCTTGAGCTTCGCGTTGGTGATGTTGGCGAGTTCACTGGGCAGCCTGATCGCCGGGCCGCTCCCCAATTTGTTTGGAACCCTATTCAACCTCCCAGCCAAAAGCGCGGCTGCCTACCAGATCGCGCTTTGGGCCGGGTTGATCTTCGGAATTATCCTTTTTATTCCCTTATTGCTCATCCGGGAACCCTCCGCCGCGCCTCCCAAGAAAGAAGACCAACCCGCCCCGCCGAAACGACCCCTGCGGCAAACCCTGGCCCAACCCCTCATCTACAAGCTGGCCCTGCCCGAACTGCTGCTCGGTTTCGGCGCGGCCATCTTGATTCCTTTCCTCAACCTGTTCTTCGTTGACACCTTCGCCGTGGAGGACGCCGACCTGGGCCTGATTTTCAGCCTCTCGGCCCTGGTGACCGGGATCAGCGCCCTCCTGGGGCCGCTTTTGGTGAAACGTCTGGGGTCCAAGATCCGGGTCGTCATCGCCGCGCAGGCCACCAGCGTGTTCTTCATGGCGTTGATGGGATTTTCGCCGCTCTTATCGTTTTCGGTGACTGGATTTCTGGTCCGCGGCGCGCTGATGCGAATGACCATCCCCTTGTACAACGCCTTCATAATGGAGCAAGCGCGGGAGGGCGAACAGGCCACGGTGAACAGCGTGAAGGAGTTTGTCTTTCAAATCGGCTGGGTGGTGGGGCCTTACATCTCTGGATTGGTGCAGGTCGCTTACGGCTTCACTCCGCTCTTCACTGCCACCCTAATTCTGTACGCCTGCGGGATCTCGATGACCTGGTTCTTCTTCGGCCGCATCAAAGATAAGCCGGTCGCCCAACCCGTCTTGCAGACGCCATAACAGGTATACTTATCGCTATGAACGCCAACCTGCGTGATTTGATCACCGATCTCAAAGCCGCGGCCCGAATCGGACACCCCGAATCGCTGGCCCTGGCCCTGGATGCGGCCCGCGCTCTTCCGGAGATCGCCGGGAACCATCCTTTAAAGGAAGCCTTCCTGGTGCAGGCCATATTGCCTATCGGCGAAGTGTTGGCCAGCCCTCGCGTCCCCCTGGCGATCCTGCGCTCTATGTCCAATGAGGCTCTGGCCGGGATGCGGGGAATCGCCGCGGTCGCTATGAGCATCCGCCTGCTGCATAACGGCGGCGACCTCCCCGAGGAATTGAAACGCCTGGGGCGCGACCCTCGTCCCGGGGTGCGGACCGCGCTGGCGCTGGCTTTGTCCAAAGCGGGCGCTGAGTTACCCAATAAGTTGATGGCCTTGACCGCCGAATGGCTTGTGGATACCTCCCCCCGCCTGCGCCAGACTGCATTGTTGGCCCTGGCTTCTTTGAACGTCATACACGGCGAAGCCGCGTTAGCCCAGGCCGCCTCCCTGAGCGCGGACCCCGACCCCGAGGTGCGCGCCGCCCTGGTGGACTGCCTGACCGCGCTGGCCCGACAAGAGCAGGCCGAGCTTGTGCTGCGCCTGCTGGCGGACTGGGCCGGAGGCTCCGACCCCAACCAATGGGTCATCGCCCGGACTCTCTCCGCCTCCTGGGCTGCCGAACACGCCGATGAATCGCTGGAAATCCTACGCGCTCTGGCCGCGCAAGGCGGTCCGGCCCGCAACCTGGTAAACGCCCTGAACGCTCTCTCCCGCCACGGCGCGGAGGAATCCGTCCAGGCGGCGATGCGGAAATGGAAAGATGCCCCCAACGCCAACGTTAATGGTATAGCAGAACGCCAATTATCGCCCCCAACATCTTAAAGGAAGAGAAGAAGCATGACCAAGAGAAAGATCAAAGAAAGCGACATCCTCCGCGACCTGGGCGACGGCCTTATCATGCGCCGAGCCGTCAAACGAGACAAGAACGCGCTGTTGGAATTCAACATCAAAGTCCACGGAGATTTCGTCAAACATTGGATCATAGACTTGATGAACGGCAAGCTGCCCACCTTCCAGCCGGGCGACTTCATCATCGTGGAAGATACCAACACCGGCGCCATCGTCTCCTCCCTCAACCACATCTCCCAGACCTGGGCCTACGAAGGCGTCCCCTTCGGCGTGGGCCGCGTGGAGTTGGTGGGCACCCTCGAGGACTACCGCCGCCGGGGCCTGGTGCGCGCTCAGATGGAGGTCCTCCACGAGTTGAGCGCGGCCCGCGGCGAGAAGGCGCAGGGCATCACCGGTATCCCCTGGTATTACCGCCAGTTCGGCTACGAGATGGGCCTGGACCTGGGCGGCATGCGGATGGGCTACAAACCCCACATCCCCAAGCTCAAGCGGGGCGAGAAAGACCCCTACAGCCTGCGGGCCCCCAAAGAGGAGGACATTCCCTTCATTATGAAGGCAGCCGAACGCCGCCGCCAACGCCAACCCATCACCTGCGTGCGGGATGAGGAGATCTGGCGCTACGAGATCTTCCAGATCCACCGGAAGAGCATGAACCACGGTGTCTTCCGCATCATCGAGACCCGGGAAGGCGAGGCGGTCGGTTTTATAATTCACTCTAACCGGCTCTGGGGGCCGACCCTGGCCTGCCACGGATACGAACTCAAGGAAGGCGTCTCCTGGGTGGCGGTGACGCCCAGCGTGGTCCGCTATCTGGGCAGGGCCGGCAAGCGCATCTACAAACGCGACCAGGGCGACCGGGAGTTCGGCGCATGGGGTTTCAACCTGGGCGCAGACCATCCCGTCTATCACGCCTTCGACGAAAATATGCCTCGCAAGCACGACCCCTACGCCTGGTACATCCGGGTGGCTGACGTGGGCGGCTTCATCAAGCACGTCAAGCGCCCCCTGGAAAGACGGCTGAAGGACTCCTACATGTCCGGCCACACCGGCGAGACCAAGATCAACTTCTACAAGAGCGGCGTGAAGCTGGCCTTCGAGAATGGCAAGCTGAAGAAGGTCGAGGACTGGAAGCCAACCCCAAAAGATGAGGGCGACATTCTCTTCCCCAACCTGACCTTCATCCAACTGCTGTTCGGCTACCGCACCTTCCGGGAAATCGAACACGCCTACGCCGATTGCTACGCCCGGAATGACACCGCCCGCGCTTTGATAGAGATCTTGTTCCCCCAAAAGCCGTCTCACATTAACGGCATTGAATAATCTTATTTGCATGTAATATATTTTCACCGCAGAGACGCGGAGAACGCGGAGATTCGCAGAGAAAAACAAAAATATCTAAAAACTCGGCGAAACTCCCTAAGCGTAGCGACGCTCTTTTCGTCTCGGCGGTAAATATCCCAAGCTTTTTCATCAAGTTTTAAGTTGCTACAAAAAGAATCTATTCTTCGCCATCAAACCGCCCAATCGGGTAAAATAGGCGGGTTATGGTAACCCTAGGCGTCATCGCCGACACCCACATCCCCGACCGCGACCGCGCCCTCCACCCCAAGGTGATCCCCGCTTTCCGCGAGGTGGAGGCCATCCTCCACGCCGGGGACATCAGCGCGTCCAAAACCCTGGCCCAACTGGAAAGCGTGGCTCCGGTTTACGCGGTGCGCGGCAACCGGGACATGTTCATCCGCCCCAAACTGCCCTTGACCCGCACCCTCGACTTCGGCGGGGCGACCATCGGACTCACCCACGGCCACGGCGGGATGCGCCGCTACGTCCAGGACCGCCTGCGCTACCTCTTCACCGGCTTTCAGCCCCTGGGCTATTTCCACAGCCGCATCTTGAACACCTTCCCCGAGAAAGTTGACGTCGCCGTCTACGGCCACACCCACTACCCGGTCAACCTGTGGGTGGAGGGGGTCCTGCTCTTCAACCCCGGCTCCCCCTGGCGGAACAATCCGTCTCATATCCCGGTGAGCGTGGGGTTATTGAGGATCGGGGAGGAGGGGATTGAGGGGGAAATATTGGGGTTGTAATTCCGTTATCGTAAGTATTGGGCGAAAAACGCCAATGTGCGCTCAAGGAACTGATAGTCGCCGAAGCCCCAAAAAGTGTGCGGTTCGCCAGAATAGATGAAGCACTCGACCGTTTTTCCCAATGCCCCTAATCGCTCACACAAGTCTATTGACCATTCGACAGGCACAACTTCATCGGCATCGCTGTGGTGAACGCTGACCGGCACGGTGATACGCCCCAGGTGATAGATGGGTGAGATCGCTGACAGCGCCTCCGGGGGAACATCCAATTCTTCAAACCCTCGTTCCCCGTCAGATAGAACGTTGAGAATGTGTTCGAAGTTCTGGCGTTCGTCGCCGCTCATGGAGCCATACAGTACCGCGGCCTTTACCTCCGCGCCGGCGGTGATGACGCGCAAGGTGATACCGCCTCCCATGCTGTGGCCCCATAAGCCAATCGCTTCGGAATTGGCCGCCTGCAGCAGCCCTGGCTGCCCGGACTGTTGTCGCACTATGGCGATTAAATTCATCACGTCAATGGCGTAACCTACCCGGAACAGGTTAGGCCCCAGATCAGAGGGCGGGTAATTCCGTAAGTTGGGGTGAATGACCAGATAGCCCGCCTCGGCCAGTCTATCAGCATAGCGGGTTGTATAAGGTTGAACGGTGTACGCCTCTGGGTCGATATACCCGTGCACCAAGATCACCACCGGAAAGGGACCTTCACCAAACGGCAGGTTAGCAAATCCGTAAATTGTCAAACCATCGGAGGGGTACTGAACCAGATATCGGGTGAAGGTATTGGTGGTCTCTAATACCTCCAAAACGGTCACTTCACCGCCTCCATAGTCTCTCGAAGCCAAACTCTCAATGGTTAGATCTGCGTAGGGATTGGGCGTAGGCGTAAAGGTAGGAGTAAGGGTATGGGTTGCAGTAGGAAGTGCGGAGACGGGCGACTCGTTCGTTAACGGAGCGCTTGAAGCCGGTAGAGTAACAGTCACACCCGGTGGCGGCAAGTCGGTTGAAGAACTTCCCTGGCAAGCTGCCATAAAGGCCAGCAATAAGAACATAACGTTGGGGTGTCGTTTCATAGTTCAATTTCCGCGGCAGAGGTATAACCAGAGAAAGTTGAATTATATCGCAAGCCTTACTCATTTCCCTCATTCCATACTATAATGCTCCTACCCTAAACCCCATTCCCCCGGGAGGAGCACCCCCATGCCAAAGCACAAGACCAAACTCATCATCAACCCCAACGCCGACCTGGGCAACGCCTGGCGGCGGACCTCCGACCTGCGCCCCATTGTGGAGGCCCACGGCGGCGCCGACTGGACCGGCACCGTCTACCCCACCCACGCCGTCGAGCTGGCCCGCGAAGCCGCAGAGGAGGGCTACGAACTGGTGGTCGCGGTGGGCGGCGACGGCACGGTTCACGAGGTGATCAACGGCCTGATGCAGGTCCCCGTCGAGCGCAGGCCGCGTCTGGGCGTGGTGCCCATGGGATCGGGCAACGACTTCGCCCACGCCATCGGAATGGACCACAAGCCCCCCGTAGCTTTGACCAAAACGCTCACCGGCCAGCCCAAATCCATCGACATCGGCGTCATGGAGGACAACCTGGGCCGCCGCGAATACTTTGACAACACCATCAACATCGGCTTTGGCGGCGCGGTCACCATATACTCGCACCAGATGCCGGTCGTCCGCGGCTTCCTGATGTACCTCTTCGCCGTCATCCAGACCATTCTGCTCAAGCACGACGTCATCCATTTACAGATCACCGCTGATGGAAAAAGCTGGGAGGAGGACGTGATGATGTTCATCCTCTGCAACGGCGGTCGCGAGGGGGGGGGATTCAATGTCTCTCCCTCGGCGCGCAACGATGACGGTATCTTCAACTACCTCTCCGTGGAGGCCTGCTCTCGGCCCATGATGTTCCGCCTGATCCCCGAGTTCATGGGCGGCACCCACGAACGCTTCCGCCAGATCACCACCGGGCAGTTCCACAAGATCGAACTCCAAGCCGACCGCCCCCTGCTGATGCACGCCGACGGCGAGATCTTCGCCGGATTCGGAACCGACGTCAACCACCTCAAAATCGAGATCATCCCCAATGCCCTGGAAGTTATGACCGGAAACGATTAAACGTTAGAACGTTCAAACGTAGTAACGCAAAAAAATGCCTGATTTGATCCACAGTCTCCAAGGCCACGACCTCGGCCACCTGCTCATCGTGGCTGGGTTCTGGGACCTGGACCTCGAGGCCCCCGATGCCCGCGCCGCCCTGCCTCTTCTGGTGGAGGGGATATGCAGCCGCGAGCTGGTCGCCGAAGTGGTTGGCGATCTGCCGGAGGAGGCCCAGGCCGCGCTGGGAGATTTGCAGCGCAGCGGGGGCCGTCTGGCCTGGCCTCAATTCACCCGGCGTCACGGCCTGCTGCGGGAGATGGGACCGGGCAGCCGCGACCGGGAACGCCCCCACCGCGATCCCGCCTCCGCCACCGAGGTCCTATGGTACCGTGCTCTGCTGGCGCGGGCTTTTTTCGACACCCCCGACGGCCCCCTGGAATTCGCCTACCTCCCCGATGACTTGCTGGCCCTGCTCCCCGAACTCCCCGGCGGGGAAGCCCTCTCGCTGGGACGTCCGGCCTCCCCCGCCGAGCGCAAGCACATAATCTCCGCCAGCGACCGCATCCTCGACCACGCCTGCACGCTGCTGGCCGCCCTGCGCCTGGAGATGGGCGAAGAAGAGATCGCCGCCCTGGCCGTGGGGTGGACAATCCCCCCCGCCGACCTCCAAGCCACGCTCACCACCGCCGGGCTGCTGGACGAAAACAGCGCCGCCCAGCCCGAACCCACCCGCGCTTTCCTGGAAGCCGGACGCGGAGAAGCCTTAGCCATCCTCACTCGCGCCTGGCTGAACAGCCCCACCCACAACGACCTCCAGCGCCTCCCCCACCTGCAAACCGAAGGCGAATGGGAAAATGACCCCTTGCGAGCGCGCAAGGCCATTCTCGGTTTCCTGGCGAACTTGCCCCGGGAGAACTGGTGGAGCTTGACCGCCTTCGTCGCCTCCATTAAAGAGCAGCATGCCGATTTCCAACGCCCCGCCGGGGATTACGACTCTTGGTATCTGCGCGACGCCCATAGCGGCGATTTCCTGCGGGGCTTCGAGAATTGGGACGCGGTGGACGGCGCGCTCATCCGCTATATCATCACCGGGCCGCTGCACTGGTTGGGCGTTTTTGATCTCGCCGCTCCCGAGCCGGAAGCCGAACCGACCGCGTTCCGCGCTTCCGCCTGGGCCGCCGCCCTGCTGTCCGGGGAAGCGCCGAAAGGACTTCCCTCTGAGGAAGAGCCGCTCTACGCCAACGCCCGAGGGGATTTCCGCATTCCTCGATTGACGCCTCGGGCCGCGCGCTACCAACTCTCCCGCTTCTGCGCCTGGGATGGCGAGAAGGGCGGCGAATATCGCTTCCGCCTGACCCCGGCCTCCTTGACCCGTGCCCAGAGCCAGGGCCTTCGGGTCAGCCAACTGCTGGCCTTGCTCCGCCGCCACGCCGAGACCGCCCTGCCCCCCAACCTGGTCCAGGCCCTGAAGCGGTGGGACGCCCACGGGACCCAAGCCCACATCGAGGAGGCCCTGGTGCTGCGCCTCAGTTCCCCCGGCATGTTGAAGAAACTGCGCAAATCCCGCGCCGCCCGTTTCCTGAGCGAGCCGCTTGGCCCCGCCGCGGTGATCGTCAAAGCGGGGGCCTGGGAGAAAATCTTGGAGGCCCTGGTGGAGATGGGCTACCTGGGAGACGTAAACCTGGATGACCATCCTCAAAAGTCTAAATAAGAATTAGGAGAATTACAATATGCTCGACTTCACCCCCGTACGCAGCAAAGAAATGACCATGGCCGAACTGACCGCAGGTCTCACCGTAGACGACCTGCGCAGCCTGACCGATGAGATGGTTGACGCCCTCCTGGAGCTGATTGACGGATGCGCCGACGCCGACGTGGTCTTCGTGCCAGACGACCCGGAGGCCAAAGACACCTTCGCCGAAAACCCCGAGGACGTGGACCTGGCCTGGAACCTGGGGCACCTCATCGTCCACGTGACCGCCTCCTCGGAGGAATCGGCCGCCATCGCCGCCGAGTTGGCCCGGGGCGTCGAATACCACGGACGCTCGCGCAGCGAAGTCCCCTGGCAGTCGGTGACGACCATCGCCCAGTGCCGCCATCGCCTGGAGGAGAGCCGCCGCATGTGCCAGGCCAGCCTGGACATGTGGCCCGACCAACCCCACCTGGACAACGCCTACCAGCCCAATGAAAACTATCCCTTCATTACCCCGGTGGATCGCTTCATCCGAGGCCTCAGCCATGCCGACAGCCACCTGGAGCAGATCAAAGACATCGTCCGCCAGGCCCATGCGGCCCGGGGCGCGGCGTAAATCCGCTTTGCCCCAGATGGTTTGACAACGCTGGAGAACCCCATCATTTTCGGTGGGGTTTTTTCATTGACCAACCGGATTCCTCAGAAGCAGGGAGTTTGAAAAGCATAGTCTTTCATATTTTATAGGCCTGCTTGATTTTTGAACCATTGTATGTGATAATGATAATGGAGGATAGAATTAACTATCCTCTGGTTTAATTTATTCGAAATTATCCGTAATTCCTACCCGCCCAACCACTCACTCAAGCCAGTAGCCAAAAATAAACGAACACAATAATGATAATGGTGCTAACGAAAGCGCACAATTTAAGTTGCCTTAGTATCATTACAATTGGATTGGTTGTCTTTTCTTGGATGAGCGCTGGTTGCAATACTTCAACCCCAACAATCGCTCCATCTCCCATCCCCACCGAGTTTCGAGTCTCCCTTCCCCCCGCCCCGGACGGATTCGGCCAGGAAGCAGAACACATCCTGTTCTTTTCCGGCGATGGCAGGTCTTATGACTTGTATGTGATGAACCTGGATGGGAGCCAAATAACTTTAGTGGACGGCTCGGCGGCCTATGAGCAGTTCCCCTCCTGGTCCCCAACCCGAAACCAGGTCGCCTTTGTCTCCAATCACCTCAACGTTGGGAAGCGGTATCTCCATATCTACGACTTCGATACTGGCGAATTGAGGCAGTTGACCGACGAGAACACCAAAGCCTGGTCTCCGGTTTGGTCGCCGGACGGCGACCGGCTGGCCTTTGTAACCGACGTGGACGGCGACCAGGAAATTTACCTCATTGATGCCGATGGCGCCAATTTGGTCAACCTCACCTCTAACCCAGATGGTTTCGACGGCGCTCCAGCCTGGTCACCCGATGGAGAATGGATCCTCTTCGTCTCCGACCGCGAAGCAGTAGAGGATTACTACCAGGACGACATCTATAAAATCAGGCCCGATGGCGCTGACCTGACCCGGCTGACCGATCACCCCGAGGAGGACACCGCGCCCTCTTGGTCCCTCGATGGGACCCAGATCGCCTTCGTCCGAGAAATGCCAGAGAGCTACGAAATCTTCGTGATGGACGCCGACGGCGCCAACCAAAGGCGGTTGACCGACAACCTGGCCTACGATTGGTCGCCAACCTGGTCCCCGGATGGATCCCGCATCCTCTTCACCTCCACCCGGGATGCAGAAGATGGTCTCAGCTATCAAATCTACGTGATGAACACCGACGGCGCCAACCAGACCCGCTTGACCTCCAATGACGCCGATAACATCCTGCCGATCTGGTGGCCCTAGGTTGCTTGAATGAAGAATCTATTCCCCGAACTGAAGAATACTATCGAGATGGATGAGGAAGGGAGCTTGCCTATGGATTGAATTTGAAGAAAGAGCAAGAAAGATGAACAAATTATCCTATTTGCAACTATTTTTCTTAGAGGAGAGATAAGTATGTCAATTCGGAAATATCTCGGATATGGGCTGAAGGTCTTCATGATCCTGGCGCTTCTCATGCCCATGATAGTGCAATCAACCCAGGCGGCAGCCCAGCCACAACATGGGAGCATTGCCGCTACCATAGCGTTCGCGGAACCGGACGGCGTGTTCTACCCCGAATATCTGGACGAGCCTGTCGATCTTACCCAAGAGCAGCTCGACAGCCTTATGGCGGGATCCGCGCAAACCGGCCGCCCTGGCCCCGGCACCCCCGTCTCCGATACGCCGGTAGCCGGCCCGCCCTCCGGATCAGAAACCACCCCCGCCGGCAGAAGCAGCATGGATGTCAAGGGCGACCCCATGCTGGACAGCGACATCAAAGGCTTCCGCTATAAGAAACTGGACTCGGTCTTGCCCTCCAACTCGCGCTCCAATGTGAGCGAAGTGAGCATTGACGGGGCCGGAAAGAATCTGTTCGCCACCGGCAACTGGTGGGCGGCCCGTTCCACCAACGGCGGCAATACCTGGAGCTACATCAACCCCTACTCCGGCATGACCCAATTCTGCTGCGACCAGATCGTGATGTACGATAAGTCCCGAAACATGCTGATCTGGCTGCGCATGGGGATCCCCAACACGGGATGGTATTACTGGATCGGCGCTTCTACCGATGGCGGAAATTCCTTTACCTATTGGAGTTTCGATGCGGGGGCTGATCCAGGCCATTCAGGATACGACCTGGATTACGACTACCCCCACTGGGCGCTCACCCACGACCATCTTTACCTATCCACCAACATCTTCCAGGAGTATGACGGCTTCTGGTGGGCTACTCGTGAGTTGAAACTCCCCCTGGATGCGCTGCGGGATGGAATCGGTTTTGGGTATTCCTTCTGGGATGACAAGATCTACTTCAACCATACCCCCGTCCAGGGCGCCCTGGATACCATGTATACGGCCACTCACATATCCACCTCCGTGATCAGGGTCCACGAGTGGCAGGAGGATTCTGGTTCCATTTGGTTCCATAACGTCACCGTACCTGCCTGGACGAATACCAACCGAGGCAATGCCTACTGTGGATACAGCGATAACTGGGGCGGGCGCACCGATGACCGCGTCTTGGCCGGGTGGTACCGGGACGGCATGCACAGCAAGGAAGATGGAGTACACGCCGGTGAAAGCGGAGGTGTGGTAGGCTTTATGTGGAATGTGCAGGAAGGCGGCGGGTTCCCTTACCCCTACGTCGAAGCCGTCAGGATCAACGTGAACACCTGGGCGTTAGCCACGTATCCAACTATAAGTGGATTCCCTGGCCGGCCATTATGGTGGTGGAGCTCGGGATGCGTCCTGTATCCCACCGTGACCGTCAACTCTCGGGGGGGCATCGGCCTGATGGTTCACGGGGATCTCGGGGACGGGAAGCCCGCCCAGTACGTCGCGCTGTGGGATGACTACGGCCCGGTACCTCCAGGGTGGAACAATAATAAAGTTGCCTTTTCCAGCACCTACCGGCCCAGTGATGATAAATGGGGCGACTACAGCACCATCCGCCCCTATCACCCCGCCGGAGTGACCTTCATCGTCGGCTCCCATGCGTTGAGGACCCAAAGCGCTTGCTGCAAGGCCAGCATTTACTTCTTCATCTTTGGCCGGGCGCGTGATAAGAACTCCTGGAAATACTGGAGCGATAAATAGCCGCGCGTAGATAAATAACCGTATCAACTAGAAAATTGCCTCGCGCTGCTGACCCTGGCGCGAGGCAGTTCTTTCTCATTGAGTACTTGGGAACCTATTCAGGTTCATTTACGTCATATCTGTAGAAGTTCTCTCCATAAGAATCGTCTTTCACCCAGGAGATGAAGATGAAACCCAAATACTTCACCATCCTAATGATCCTATCGCTTTTCATGGCCGCTTGCGGCGGTCAAGGTGAGGCGCCGGAATCGGCTCAATCAGGCAGCGCTGGCGTTGCCGAGGTCCAGCCAGGCGGGGAGGTCAACACCGACGATATGCAAGACACCCCCGACGTTGATTACCAGGAACAGAATGAACTGCTGGACGACGTGAATCGAGGCGGCCCAGGCGTGCCTGAAGGGGATGGCGAGGCCGCGCCTCCCGACTCAGACAGCGCCTCCGTGCCAGGCCAGGAAGCGCTCTTTCCAGAGAGCGAAACCCCCAAAAGCGTGGAAGCGTCTGATGAAGGTGAATCCAATGACCAGGAAAACGCCGATGATGAAGCGACCTCCGCTTCATTCCCCTGCGCCTCGGTGATTATGCTCCTGGGTTCGGTGAGCGTCCTGATGGTCGTCCAGCGTCAACGGCTATACGAGGTCTTGGGCCAATCGTAGCTCTAGGGAATGGGGCATATTGAATAATCTCCCCCAACAGCGGCTCAAGGAACCTACCACACCTGCAACATAAAGCGGGGATGAACCTCTTTCCTTCTATTTAAGTACCTTATTTGTGAGCCAAAAGCAAACATCTTCTCCATAATTGACTCCGCGGCCAGGAACGCGTTCAAATAATCCACCATTCCAAAGAATTCAGTTTGGTGTTATTATTTTTTGCGATTCTCCATAACCACCATAACCGGAATAGGCAGTTACATTGACAATATAAAGGAAAAAGATATGGCTTCAATATCGCTGAAGGTGAACGGCAGCCTGTACGCCCTGGACGCAGACCCGGACATGCCTCTGCTCTGGGCGCTGCGGGACATCCTGGGCCTGACCGGGACCAAGTATAGCTGCGGGTCGGGCTTGTGCGGGTCCTGCACGGTGCATCTGGACGGCCAGTTGGCCCGCTCCTGCGTCACCCCGTTATCGGCGGCCGGGGATAAAGACATCCTCACCATCGAAGGGTTCGCCGCCGACGGAGAACAGCCCTTGCTGCAAGCCTGGCGGGAGGATAACGTCTCTCAATGCGGGTACTGCCAGCCGGGGCAGATCATGACCGCCGCCGCCCTTCTGACCCAGAACCCCAACCCCACCGACGCCGACATAGATACAGCCATGTCGGGCGCTCTCTGCCGCTGCGGGACCTACCAGCGCATCCGCCGGGCCATCCATGCCGCGGCTCAGAACGGAGGGGTGCGATGAAAGCCAAAAGACCCCTCACCCGGCGTGATTTCCTCAAAGCCTCGGCCACGGTCGGGGCTGGTCTGATGGTCGAAATTTTCCTGCAAGCCTGCGGGAAGGCCACCCTCTCCCCTACCAACACCCTGCCGCCAACTGCCGGAATTCTGCCCACCGGCGAAACTTCCCCCACCTCCGCCGCCGACCCCAACGCCCAGTTTGAAGCTGGCGCATTCTTACGCATAGACGGCGCTGGAGCGGTGACCGTCACCATCCACAAGCCCGAGATGGGTCAAGGGGTCAGGACTTCCCTGGCCATGATCATGGCCGACGAACTGGGCGCCGCTTGGGACCAAGTCCGCATTGAGCAGGCCCCGGTTGACCGCATGTACGGGGACCAGCACGTGGGTGGCAGCGGCAGCATCAGCGACAATTACGGCGTTTTTCGCAGGGCTGGCGCAAAAGCGAGGGTCATGCTGGTCAATGCGGCCGCCCAAACCTGGGAGGTGGAGGCGGATACCTGCGCCGTCGAGAATGGGGAAGTGATCCACCAACCCACCGGCGACCGCTTGACCTTCGGCCAATTGGCCGACCTGGCCGGAACCCTGCCCGAACCCCGCACCCAGGACACGCCCCTCAAGGACCCCGAGGACTTCTACATTATCGGTTCCCCGGTCAACACCCTGGATAACGATCAATTCATCAACGGAAGCGCGGTGTTCGGGATAGACGTCACCCTCCCCGACATGGTTTATGCGGCCCTTTGCCGTCCTCACACAATGGGCGGCCAGATCGCCAACTATGACCCAGCCCCGGTTGAAGCGGTTCCGGGCGTGCTGAACGTGGTGCGATTGGCGGATCGCAGCATTGCCGTAGTCGCCGAGAACACCTGGGCCGCCATGCAGGGCAAGCAGGTTCTGGAGGCCTCCTGGGAGGAAGAAACCGACTCAACCACCTCCACCGAAACCATCCGCCAACAGCTTCTGGAGCGGCTAGGTCCGGCCAATAATGACGACGATAACCAACTGGCAGCCATCTACGAGATCCCCTTCCTGGCCCACGCCACCATGGAGCCGATGAATTGCGTCGCCAACGTGAC
>CBDUUP010000016.1:0-27270 GCA_965370435.1 uncultured Anaerolineales bacterium
CAATATGTCCGATTGAATATTTTCGTTCGCTCATTTTGGCTGTCGAAAATTTAAACTTCTTTTCCCCTATACAGTGGGGTGAACCTCTCGATCAACTTCAAGGTTTTGGCGCGCCTGAAAGGCTCAGACTTAGGGAGCGTCTATAAATAACTTGGCGATTTATCTGGACTCGCGGGTAGTGAACAAAAGCTTTACCACCAAGGCACAAAGACACTAAGAAAAACAAAAAACTTTGTGCCTTTGTGTCTTTGTGATAAAAAGAATAGAACTGATTTGGCGAGTGGGTCAGGGAGACGGGCTTCACCCCATGTTTATGCCGTTGTCTATCAGGTACTGGGTGATTTCCTCGTGATTGGTCATGCCGTGGTCGATGAAGGCCTGATAGATGAAGAAGCCGCTGAAGGTGGGGGTGCGATGCTGTTCGGTTAGGATGGAGAATTTGTAGCCCAGGATCTGCTCCCGAAGCGCAGCCGTCATCTGGGATTGGAAGCGGCGCATGGGCTGCATTTGTTTTTCGATGATGGCTTCGTCCACCGACCAGATGTCTATCTTCCAGGGGCGGCCCCAATCCCCGTAGTTGATCCTGGGTTTCAGGTACAGGCCCCCCGGCAGGTTGGGGAGGGTTGATCTCTGAAACACCACCTCATAGACCCATTCGGAACCTGCCAATTGGCCTCCGATCTGGAAGAGCTGCTCGATGGACACCGGGGGGATGTAGAGGTCTATATCAGGGAAGGACATCACGTCCAGGAAGTAGCTCCCCGTGAATGTGATCTCTCCGTGAGGCTCTAGAATGTCGTAGAAGCCGACCTCCTGGAGGAGAAAGTCGGCTTCACGTTTGAGTTGGGCAGCGCGTTCGAGCGGATCCATCCTATTCCGATTGTTTTCGAGCCTGGAATATGGAGAATGTGCCTGTGGCAGTGGCGATCAGCCGCTTTCCTTTATATACTTCCGATTGCATGAATCCCAGGGTCCTGCTCTTGTGGATCACGTTGGTCTTGCAGGTGATCTTCCCGGAGGTGGCGAAGCGGAGGTAGTTGATCTTGACCTCCACCGTGGCGCAGCGCTGGCCCTCGTCCAGGCGGGAGACCATGGCCCCGCCCATGCCGGTGTCCGCCAGGGTGTAGATGACTCCGCCGTGCAGCATGCCGTAGGGGTTGAGGTGGTCTTCGTTGACTTCCAGCCAACACTCGCTGTAGCCATCATCCATCTTGGAAAAAGTCAGCCCCAGCAGGTCGCCGAAGGGGTTGAAGCTTTTGGTTTTGGGGGTTTCGTCTATGGGCATGGGGGCCTTCTATTTTTTGGGGGCTGGGTGTATTCCGGCTATTTGGTAGGGTTGCGTTCCTGGAGAAGGTCTTGGGCGCGTTTATCTATCAGCGGCTTCATCTCTGGGTTGGTGAGGATGTAGAATTTCTCTTCCCGGATGGCGTCGAAGGTTGCTTCGGCCACCAGGTCGGGCGACATGCCGCCTTCGATGACCAGGTCGAGCCGTTCTTGCAGGGCTTCTTGATCTTCGGTCAGATCCGTGCTGGCGGGGTCGTTGAGCAGTTCAGGGGGGCGGTTTCTCTCTGACTCCATGATGCGGGTCTTGACAAAGCCCGGGCAAAGGGCCGAGACTTTAAGCTCAGAGCCTTTTTGCCGGAGTTCATGGTGCAGGGCTTCGGAGAGGGATACCACGGCGTGCTTGCTCACCTGGTAGATGCCCAGGCCGGAATTGCTTATCAGCCCGGAGATGGAGGCGGTGTTGACGATGTGGCCTTCGTGGCCTCCTTCCAGCATGAGGGGGACGAAGCTGCGCACCCCGTGGATGACTCCCCACAGGTTCACCCCCAGGGTCCACTCCCAATCGGCGAGGGAGCTTTCCCACATAGAGGTCCCCCCGCCGACGCCCGCATTGTTGAACAGCAGGTGGACGCCGCCGAAGGCCTCTATGGTCTTCTGGGCCAGGGCCTCGACATCGGCGGCCTGGGTGACGTCGGTCAGGACGGCCAGGGTCTCGCCGCCCCCGGCGCGGAGTTCCTGGTCGGCTTGAGCCAGAGCGTCCGCTTCGATGTCGGCCAGGACTACCTTCATGCCCTCTTGAATGCAGCGCTCGGCCAGGGCGCGCCCGATGCCGCTGGCCGCGCCGGTGATGACGGCGACTTTGTTCTTGAATTCTTTCATGCGACCGCCTTTCTCAATATGGGATGGGTTCAGCGTTCATTGTACAGGATATTGGTGGGATGGGCAATATTGGCGGTATCTGTCCGTTTAGGGCAATTTCAGGAGGAGAGGGAACCTCCCGCAGGTTTGGCTGAAATTTGTCCCCAAAGACTTTTTTGCATGAGTCATGATATGATTACTTCAGAGGTAAATGTATGAACCTTCTAAGACGACTCCCCATCTTGATGATCCTCTTGGCGGCTGCATGCACGCTGGGGAGTGAAACGCCCACGCCGTCAAGTCCGGCATTGCCATCCGAGACGGCCTCGCCCACGGATACGCCGTCCCCGACCCGGACATTCACGCCCGTCCCCCCAACGTTGACGCCTTCACTAACTGCCGTCCCTACACAAAACATCATCCATCCAGATGTAGTAACGCTCTGTCCTGATCAGCGAGAGGTACCTTTTGAGGAGTTGGAAATTGACCCGAATTTCAGGATGATTATGGCATTAGATTTTGATGCTGATATTGAAAGGGTAAATCTTGGGAGCATTCGAGGGGATGACCCCACAATGACACAAATTCCAACCTTAAATGTTGATAGCGATCAGAGTTTTGAATATGCGGGGATTAGTCCCAACGGCCAATGGATCGTCTATCATGTGTGGAAGGGAGAATATGAATCTCCTGTGGACAGCGCAGTGTGGGTGAGTTCAGTGGATGGGTTGCAGCAATGGGAAGTTGTGGTGTTCTCCGAAGAAAATCTTTTTCAAATTCATCCTTATTGGCAAACCGACGAGGAGATCTTTATCCTTGGTGGTAACCTCAGAAACCGAAGAACATTATCACTTGCTCTAGGCGTGAATCCCTTTACCCTTGAACAAAGAACCTTCACTCCGGTTCCTTCTGATAGTAAATACTATGGAACCTTTGTAGTTAATGAGAATACGTATACCCTCTATTCCTCAAACCTCAATATTCTACTTTACAATCAAGATACAAATACCGAACAGGCTGTATTTCCTTGGCTTGTTGATGTTGGCTTGGGTGGATATCCATCTGCCTATTCAAATAGACTTATTAATATTGACGAAACAGGTAAGATAAAAATCGTGGTCAGGAAACCTTACGGATTCGATATAACGAAAAATCTGAACTTTGACTCGATTGGTGATGATCTGGATTATGAACAAGTCATGGAACAGGTCATCATCCTAGAGGATGAGGCTCCACGTACCTTCATTGCATGGCAATATAATGACTCAGTAGGATATTACCGTCGTTCAGAACCAGCAGCCTTTTACGTTTACGACGGGGAGAGAAATATCATAAAGGATTATTGTGTGGATGCACTCGGAAATTACGAAAGTCTATCGCCAGATGGACGGTTTTTCGCCTGGACTACTTTGTACGACGAGGAATATGGGATTCTCACTTACGTGTTGGATCTCGAAACAGGGTATATCAGTAAATTACCAGGGATTGTAGTTCTGGATTGGTTCGAAACGACAGAATAGTCGCTCTATGAAAGATTTTCCTCAGGCAGTATTCCAGTAGGAACGATCATGTTAGAGGTAATCATATGAACCTTCTGAGACGACTCCCCATCTTGATGATCCTCTTGGCGGCTGCATGCACGTTGGGGAGTGAAACGCCCACGCCGTCAAGTCCAGCATTGTCATCCGAGACGGCCTCGCCCACGGATACGCCATCCCCGACCCGGACGTTCACGCCCTCTCCAACGCTATCTCCAATTGTGCCAATTCCTACAATTGAAACTGTTACTCCCCCAGTTGTTCAATATTGCCCCGATCAACCTGAGATACCTCTTACGGAATTGGGTTTGAATCCGGAAATGTATTTGGTCGTTGCCCAAAATGATGATATACCAGGGGATCCTTCTGAAAATGGGATTTTCTATCTCACTGGGAGCGATCCAACCCTCAAGCCAATCCCCAACACGGCTTCAGAAGGAGTTTGGAATACTTCATTATTCATGGTAAACCCTCGGGGAAATTGGATCAAATATTATCGTTGGCAAGAGGGAGATGAGCATAAAACAATTCGGATAAGTACGTTAGATGGAACACAACAGTTTGATATCGCCGATATCACGTTTGGGCATAGTACTCAATGGATATCCGATGAGGAAATTGTTGTTATTGGCTTGGTAAATGAGGAGGATTACGCTTTTGGACTATTCGAGTATTGGGAAGATCTGATTCCTCTCGCTGTGATCGACATTACAACAGGGGTGATAGAACCGTTACCTCCATTACCGGATAACACCATTTTTGCAGTGTTTTCTCAGTTGGATAATAACTATTACGCTATCTACTATGAGGGGTATGAGTTTGATAATATTCAACTCTACGACTACACCAACAATCGTTCAATTCCGATCTTTCAATGGTTGGTGGATAAAGATTGGGTAAGTTATGGTACAACCGGATTCCGAATGGAGGATGGATCATTATCAGCATTTGTCAATAGACGACCTTATGGATTCGATCTGGTTGTGGGATTGGATGTTGAAGGTGTTCAACAAGATAACAGGTATCTTGAAGCCATGACTGCCGTTGTGCTTCCAGGGGTTCCCAATGACTTTAGATCGTCAAGCATCTCAAGTCTTGGAAATAGTGGGGGAAATTTATATGTTGTTCGCGATGAGGATATGATATCAGGTAAAGAAGAGAAGCTTTTCTACATATTCGATTACCCCAATAAGATATTACGGGATTATTGTTTGACTTTTGAATATGGAGCGCTCTTTAAGAATCTCTCGCCTGATGGACGATTTCTTATCATCGTCTTTTACAGTAGTTATGGGTATCCCCCAGACCCAAAATCCATCATTTTAGATTTGGATACAGGATACTATGCTATGCTTGAAGATATTAGAGTGTTAGGTTTGGCAACTATGCCAGATACTTCTAGTCCATAAAAATCCTGACAGTGACTAAAGAAAACGGGGCTGCCCATCCGGCAGCCCCGTCTTTTTTCAATGGGGTTCAACAAGAGGGTTAGTCCTCAAACTCATTCCAGGACCAGAAGGCGATCCAGCCTTCAGCCAGGATGCGGGGTTCCAGGCAGCCAGAAGCGGATTTCCCAGATGTGGACGTGGCCGGGATCCCCCTGGTTGGTATCTAGAACTTCGATGCGCACCATCTTGGCGGTGACGGCCTCCCCGAAGTCGAAGTGAACTTCCGGGGCATCAACCGACCCGGTGAAGACGCCGGTGAAGACCACCGGGTCTTCACCGGGCTGGCCGTACAGGCTGACGGTCACTTCTACGGTCGAGCTGCCGATGACCAGCGAGACCCCGCTGAACTCTCGCGCCTCCGGGAAGGTCAGTTCAATGACCGCCGGGTTGGCCTCCAGGGAGCGGGTCAGGGAGTAATCGTCGTCGTCGAACATCAAAGCGATCTCCCCCATATCCAGCCCCGTGTAGCGAGCCTTGACGGTCTGGCCGTCGATCATCACCAGGTTCTCCACCAGTTCTTTGCGGGCTTCCCGCTCGGCTTCCAGGATCTCGGCGATGTCGTCCACATAGCGCAGTCGGACGAAATAAAAACCGGGCCTGCCGTCGGGATAGGGCAGGATGCGCTCTATCTGAATATCAGTGAACTTGCCGCTCTGGGTGGCGGTCTCATATTCATCGGGCGTCATCACGAAGAGCATATTCTCGTTCAGGGGCATAAGCTCGAACACGTGTCCCTGGATGCTGCCCATCCTCACCGGCGAACCCGCGGGCAAGAAGAAGCGCGCCACTACGTCGGTGCCGTTGGACCAGGTGGGCGAGACGATTATTTCAGTTCCGGGATGTTCTTCGACGTAATCCTGGACTGCGGTGAACAACTGCCTGGCCCCGTACTGCATGCCTCCCAGGTCGTATTGGGTTGACCAGGTCGGCCCCTCCACCAGAGCGGCGCGCAGCAATCCGAAGTTGGCCGCGGCCAGGGCCAGGAAGAGGGCGACCTGCAATGCTTTTCTCGGCAGGCGGAATCTTTCCAGCCATTTCAGGGATGCGGAGAGGCCGATGGCGGTCAGCAGGGAGGCGGGGATGACGAAGGCCAGGGTGCGGGTGATGCCGATCTCGACCAGGGCGGCCCCCACGGGCGCGGCCACCAAGGCGATGAGGATGGCGCGGGCCGCGGAGTGGCGGAACTTGAAGATTGCCACCACCAGCCCCAGGGCGAAGAACGGCAGGGTGGGGCGCAGCAGGTGGCCGAGTTCGCCCATCTGGTGGCGGACCATGTCCCGGCCATGGACTCCAAACCAATAGCCCGGGCTGAGTCCGTAGGCATATTCGGACCAGAAACGGCCCAGCTTTTCGGTGAAGGGGAGCGGCTGGATCCAGTAGGAGACCAGGTTGCGCAGGTGTTCGCTGACGGCCTCCGGGTGGGTCAGGCGGAAGCGCAGGTACGGAAGGGCCAGCAGGATGACCAAGCCCAGTCCGATCAGGATGGTGCGGCGGTTCTCCCAGTGGTAGCGGATATCGGAGAGGAACAACAAGAGGGCGGTGGCGGCGATGACCAGTTGGCCGGGGCTGTAGGAATAAAATGCCAGGGCGGCTAGGAGGATGGCCGGATAGAGATGGCGGGGCGAACGGAAACGGTAGCTCAAGTAGGCATAAATGAATCCGGCGTACAGGGAGACCATGAGGGCGGTCTCGAAAGCGGTGCGCGAGTGGAGGAACCAGGCCGGGGCGATACTTAAAAGGAGGGTGCCCGCCCACCAGTAGCGCATTTTCAAGAAGTCGCGCAGAATCAGCCCCACCGATATGGCCGCGACCACGGTCACCAAGACCGAGGCGGCCCGGGTGACGAACACCGACTTGCCAAAAAACAGGTAAGGCAATACCTGGAGGTAGACGCTGAGGCTCAAATTGTACTGGTTGCCGTTGCGGAAATAGGTGGGCAGGAATTCTTCGTCGTGATTCTTGAAGTTATCCCGCACCAGATCCGCCGCCAGAACGGTCTGGACCGCTTCGTCGGTGAAGAAATAGATGGGATAGTCGGAGAGGCCGATCAGGCGGATGAGCAAGTAGATGGCGACGGCCAACCCGAAGAAGGTGGTCGGCAGGGGGTAGGGCCAGCGCGCTTCTCGTATCCTGCGTTTCAGGCGCACCCAGACTCCCTGAAGCCGCACGCCCAGGGGGAAAGTGGGGGATGCGTAGACCATGACGCCGATGGGGTCGGGCGGTGCGTCGCCATTCATATCTCCCTGGTCCAGGGTTTCGACTGTCAGGCGCACCTGCCGCCCGTCCTCCAATTGTACGGTGCGCTGGGCGGGTTCGGAGGGGGTCTCTTGGCCGGGGGGAGGGATGGTCAGGTGGGTTTGGTAGCTGATCTCTTCGTCAGGTTCTCCCTCGGAGAGGGGTTGGGAAGGCCGGGTGAGGAGGCGCAGGAGGGTGGCCAACGCCGCGCCGCTGAGAAGGACGACGACCAGCACCCCGGTCAAATAGGCCAGGAAGGGCGAACCTGTGGACGGGGCGCTGGGGGACGGGGGCCCGTCGGGGGAGACCACCAGGTACCAATAGAGCAGGTTGTAATTCCGGTCGGTCTCATCGTAAACCTGCGCATTGGGATAGTCGGCCTGGACCAGGGCCAGGTCTTCCTCGTGGTCGGGGAGGAAGACGAAGATGAGATGGTCGCTGGTGGGGGAGGGGTTTTCGGGGGTTCCCCAGGCGTATTCCAGGGTCAAGCCCTCAATATGAGGGGCCAGGTATTGGATATTGGGGATGGAGGTGTAGGCCATGCGGGGCAAGCCGAAGAAGACCACCTGCCACTTATCGGATTTGTCTTTCAGGTAGTCGGCCAGGTGTTGGGCGACGACGGTGTTGGGTCCGCCGAAGATTTCCTGGGGGGTGTAATCCAGGAAGAAAAAGCGCAGGTTAGTGGCCGCCAGGAAGAGGAGGACTGTCACCGCGGCCAGATTCAACAGCCGGGTCTGCGCTCGCCAGATCCGGGTGAGGAGGCGGGTGATCTCGCTGACCGCTAACCCGACCAGCAGGGCGCAGGCCGGGGCCACGGCGATGTAGCGTTGGGAGGCTGGGGTCATGTCGCTGAGGCCGCCCATCACGGTGAATATTGCCAGCCACATGAGCAAGAGCGGGGCGACTGGCTTGCGAATCCGCAGCAGGAGCAGGCCCAGCCCCAGGAGGAAAAGCCCCGCCGATAAGCCTTGCAGTAAGGGGATGCCGAGAGTGTACCAGGAAATCAGGGGGATGTAGATAAAACCCTGGGCGCTGATCCAGATCTGTTTGAGCAATATCCTCCAGGCGGGGAGGCCAGTAATCTCGACCTCATTGGGCAGCCAGGTGGAGAGGATGGTCACCCGATCGAGGGGGGCGTTAAATTGGTCCAGGTTTCCGGCGTAGAACCAGGCCAGCGGCAGGACCACCACAAGAGTGATGACGCCCATCAGGATAATGTTGGAGAGATTGCGCTTCAGACGGGGGCGGTCAAGCAGTCCCACGATCAACAGCCAGAGCGGGACCAGGAGGAACAACCCCCGCACGCTGACGTAGAAATATTGGGCGATGCCCAGGGTCAGGCCGGTCAGGATGAAGGAACTGCGGCGTTCGTTCTGCCAACTGTCCCAAAGCGCGCCCAGCACGATCAAGAACCAGAATCCATCCCAGATATTGTTCAGGCCGATGCGGCTGAACATGACGTGGAAATGGAAAGCCGACAGGAAAATAGCCGCGAAAAGCCCGGTGCGCCGGCCGAAAAGGTTGCGTCCTACTAGATAGACCGCGCCCACCGTCAGGCCGCCAATGAGGGTGGAAGATAAACGCAGGGCGGCGATGGTCTGCCCGAACAGGGAGATGAAGATGGATTGGAGGTAAAAGTAGAGCGAAGGGAAGGCATACCAGCCGATGGTGAAGAGGTTATCGAATTTCCCATCTATGTATTCCAGGGCGAAAATTCCAGCGCCGGCCTCATCCCCGGAGAGGGCGGTGGGGATGTAGGTCAGGTAGACGCCGCGGATGAGGATTCCAACCAGGGTGAAGGCCAACGCCCACCGTATCACCGTTCGGGGGGATTTGCCTGATGTGGGGGAGAGCTGCCAGGTTCCCAGGAGGGAAAAGATGATCGCCGCCAGCCAGGCGAGCAAGGCCACCGGGGCCAGGCGCATCTGGGGCTTGCCTCCCGCGGCCAGGGCGGCGGTGACGCCATAGGCGAGGGCGGCCAGTAAATAAATGATCTGTCCGGGGTTGATTTTCAACCAACCGCTCACCCGATCCAGGAGGCCGGACAACCGCTTCGGCAGTCCGTCCGCGCCCAGACCCCAAGCGCCGATCATGAAAAAGGCCAGCCCCACGCCCTGCAAGGCCAGGGCTTGCCATTTTAGGTCGTTCAAGAGGAGGGGGTGGATTCCCTGCCCGGCCAACAGCAGTCCGGCGCCCCCGATCAGGAGGATGGCTTCCGGCCGGGCGGAGAGCAGTCTGGGCAGCAAGGCGGAAAACTGCTCCGGTCGCTTGCGCATCCAATAGCGCAGACCGCCCGCGGCGAGGGCCAGCAAGACCAACAGGGTGATGGTGGATAATTTGGAGGCTAAGATGGGCGTTTCCTTTGAATTGGACTTAGGACTTGAGCAGTTCTCTTCTAGATTGACGACTTCTTCACTCGGCTATGAAAAACGAGATGGGTGAATGGATCATTGTGAATAGAGTTCGTTAATGATTCTCCCGAATCTTTACGGTGAATGATTCAACCATGATTTATGGATACAATCCATTCTCCATTCTCCATTCACTATTCACTATTCTCACAATATCTGAGGAACTGCGTAACTCCTGTTCGGAACTCAGTCGCCGGGGAAATCGTCCTCCGGCGGAGATGTGGCTTCGATTTTGGCGGGTGATTCATCATTCTGGGGGGATCTCACCCAGATGTAGACGCAGGACGCCATGCCGATGACCGACAGAAAGATGCCTAGCGGCACGTCCCAGGGACGGTAGCGGAACTGGACCGAGAAGTCACCGGCGGGGACTTGGACTGAGAGCCATTGGGACTCTTCTAAAGAGGCGCGTTGGCCGTTCACGGTGGCCTTCCAGCCGGACCAATTGTATTCCTGCACGACCAGGGTCCCGGCCTGGGATAAGGTACAGTCCACATCGATGTTGCCGCCGCTGCTCTGGGCGGAACACACCGTGGGATCGTCCCCGAAATGCTCGACGATGGCGTATTCCCCTCCGCTCTCGGCCTCGTGGATGGTGATTCCGTCCACGCTGGTCAGGTAGGCCATGGTGGGGTGTTCGGCAAAGGTGGCGGCTTCAAGCTTGGGGGTTGGCGCGGCGAGGCCATACCATTCCCAGGTGCGGCCAGTGTCGAGGGCCAGTTTCATCCCCCTTTCCAGGGCCGGTTGGATCCAGAAATGCTGCCCCAGCGGTGTACTGACCCATTGAGCGTCGGGAGTTTCCAGTTCATCCAATACAGGCTCAACGATGGCGGGCAATTCGTTGCTGATGAGCCAGACCTTGTTGAATTCGTAGGGGTCCTTCACCGCCAGGTACAAGAAGATCAAGACCACCCACTTCAAGGAGATGGCGAGGTCCATCTTGCGGTTTTCGGTAGAGGTGAGGCCAAAGCTGAACGTGGGCCAGGGGGCTTTGAGCAGCCAGTCCAGCCCCAGGGCGGCCAATCCGAGCAGGGGGGGCACGGCCAGGCTGGCGATGAAGGCCGGGTAGCGGAACCCGGCGATCAGTTGGTCAACCCGGTCGAAGGGGATGATCTTGATCAGATATTTCAAGGGTTCGGCGCTGGCAATCCAGAAGGCGGAAACCGTTATGGCGAGCAGGAGATAAACGCGCTTGGATAATTTTCTAGCCGCGGACTTGACCAGGGACAATACCGCCAGCAGAACCGGCATCCAGCCGATATAGAGAATATAGTGGGCGGGAAAGGGGGCTTTGCTCAAAAAAGGAGTCTTGTAAAACTCGAGATCCTTGATGAACAAGTTCAGAGGCACGTAAGAGAAGGGTTGGGCAGTGGCGAAGGCGGGGTCGTAGTCCTTGTGGAAATTGGGCAGAAAATGGAGCGAGGGGATGACAAAAGGCCCGGCCAGCAAGACCGCCAGGAGCAGGGACAGCAGGAAGAGTTTGAAAAATTTGGGGAAATCGGCGGCCCAGAATATTTGGTACACTGCCAGAGCCAGGATGAGGACCAGGGCGGTCCCGGCCTGGATGTAGCCCTGTCCGCCCACGGCCAATATCGCCAGAGAAATGCCGAACAAGACCGCGGCCCGTTGAGTCGGGCGTTTAATTAAATAGAAGAACAAGGGGAGAACCAGCGAGAAACTGGCGGTGGAGATTATCAACCCAAAGGTCCCCAAATCCATTCGGGCTGCCATGTGGCCTCCGACGACCACCATCATGGCTGCCCAGACCCGGGCCACGCGTCCGGTCTCCAGGACCCAGCCCAGCAGCCATTGACCCAGAGCGGCCAGCAGGAACGCGCCCGCCAGGGCCAGCTTGGAGCCGTTCAACACACCCCATCCCAGGGTGGCAAAGACCACCAAGGGGTGCAGGAAGCTGTTGAGGGGGTTGGCGAAGGTTGGGTAGCCGCCCTGCAGGCTGCCGTTCCAGAAGGCGCAGCTCCCGCATTCCTTGACCCGCTCCCAGGTGTAGTGGGACTCGATGGACCAGAGGTATTCCCGGCCGTTGGGGACCATGTTGGGGTCCATATCCAGGAAAGGGCGGACCACGAACCAGGTGAAGACCACCAGGATGGCGATCTCGATGGCGGTATAGAGGGTTTGGCGGTCTGGCTTTCGGAATCGCTTGAACAGATCGTTCAAGCGGGATACCAGGCTGGGCTTCATAGAGGTTCTCCTTACGCTCAAGAAGGGTATTGGTTATGGAATAAGTATCTCTCGTAAAAACTTCACCGCAGAGACGCAGAGAAAGTCGCTACGCTTAGGGAGATTCGCAGAGTTTTTTTTATTTTATCTCTGCGTAACTCTGTGCACTCCGCGTCTCTGCGGTGAATAACTTATAGTATACGCTCATTTTGATGAACGTACATGAAAATTATAACTGGGTATTTGGGTATCGATAATCTTTAGGAAGACAGGTTGTATTTTTACCGCAGGCCGGTCTCCAGGCGGGTGATGACCAGTCGTTGGATCTCGCTGGTGCCTTCGTAGATTTCGGTGATCTTGGCATCCCGGAAGTAGCGCTCGATGGGGAGTTCCTTGCTGTAGCCCATGCCGCCGTGGATCTGGACCGCCTGGTTGGCGACGTACATGGCGGTCTCGGAGGCGAAGAGCTTGGCCAGGGAGGCTTCCAGGGTGTAGCGTTCGCCGGATTCCTTGCCGCGCTCTTTTGCCAGGGCGGCGCTGTAGACCAGGTGGCGGGCCGCTTCGATGCGGGTTTTCATATCGGCGATCTTGAAGCCGGTGCCCTGGAATTGGCCGATCTTCTTGCCGAAGGCTTCCCGTTCTTTGACGTATTCGACGCTGGCTTCGTAGGCGGCTCCGGCGATGCCCAGAGCCTGGGTGGCGATGCCGACCCGGCCCGCGTCGAGGACGGTCATGGCGATCTTGAAGCCCTCGCCCTCCTCGCCCAGGCGGTTGGCGACGGGAACCCGGCAGTCTTCGAAGAGGATTTCGCTGGTGGCGGAGGCGCGGATGCCCAGCTTAGGCTCCTTCTTGCCCCGGCTGTAGCCGTCGAAATCCGCATCCACGATGAAGGCGGTGATGCCTTTGTGCTTCTTTTCGGGGTCGGTCATCATGAAGACGACGATGTACTCGGCGGCCGGGCCGCTGGAAACCCAGGACTTGCGCCCGTTGAGGACGTAGTGGTCGCCGTCGAGGACGGCGAGGCTGCGCATGGAGCCGGAGTCCGAGCCGGAGGTCGGTTCGGTGAGCGAGTAAGCGCCCACCTTCTCCCCGGAGGCGGATTTCTTGAGGTAGGTCTGCTTTTGCTCTTCGCTGCCAAATTTGAGGATGCTGTAGCAAAACAGGGAGTTGTTGACCGACATGATGGTGCCGTGGGCGGCGTCGGCTTTGCAGATCTCCTCCAGAGCCAGGACGTAGGCCAGGGTGTCCATCCCGGCGCCGCCGTATTCCTCGGGGATTTCCATGCCCATGAAGCCCATCTGCCCCATTTTCTTGATGGTCTGGTGGGGGAAGTCGCCGCTCTCGTCGAATTCGGCGGCGATGGGGGCGATCTCTTTCTGGGCGAAGTCACGGGCCGTCTGGCGGATCATTTCGTGTTCTTCGGTGAATAAAAAGCTGGCGGTGTTTTTGGTCATGCGGGTTTCCTTTGAGGGAGTGATTTTGAGGAATTATAGCATGGGAGGGGGGAGGGGAGGGAACAGGTAAACAGGTAGACAGGGAAACAGGTAAACAGGTAAACAGGGATGGTCAGGCCCCCAACGCCTCCAACAACGCGCCCGCGGCTTCGTAGGTGACCTTGTAGGTGTAGTCCGGGGGGCCGTCGCAGGTGGCGAGTTCACGGGCGGTCTGGGCATATTCTCTCGCCTTGTCCGTGTCCCCGTCATTTTGCGCCATCTCCGCCAGGAACAGGTTCACGTCCGCCCCTTGCAGGACGAACCCACTGCGCTCGGTGATGTGCAGGGCTTCCCCGGCGAGGTTCAGGGCTTCCTTGTGTTCGCCCTGGGCGGCGCGCAGTTTGGCGAGAGAGAGTAGAATGTCTGCCTCATGATAAACAGCATTGATGCCCCGGCAGCGGGTCAGGGCTTCGATTAGGTGATGTTCAGCCTTTTCTAGGTTTCCATAGGCAACATAAGCCATTCCTAGCGCCAAGTCAGAGCGCACAATATCAACGGGCAGCTTTCCAATCCCTGGAAAGGGGATATCAGCTAGTTGTCTTGACTTTCTAGCGTTTTTAATAGCTGATTTAATATCATTTTCCAATAACTCTCTCTTTGCAGAGTACGCGGTGATTACGCACTCAATCTGTTGATTGTTTCGTTTTTTGGCTATAGTTACACCCCTATTATGAGCTTGAATTGACTCATTTATTTTTCCCCGGTGAGCCAGCACCCACCCCAATTCTTGGTAACCAATCGCCTCCTGGAACTCACTTTTGATTTCCCGACACAGATCAATGCTATGGCCCAGGTTGTCCTCTGCAGCACGCAGTTCGCCGATGGGAATTTGTGCCATAGAAGCCAGATTGAGAAGGCCTGTGGCGAGGTTGCTTTTGTCATCTTGCCTTTCAAGGATGGCGTTGGCCTGCTTTACTACTGGCACACTCTTGTGCGGTTGCCCGTTGAGGCTGTAGCTGTTGGCGAGTGCGCTGAGAATCCAGCTCTGGTCGTTCTCTTTTTCCACGCGCGGCGGTTTGTCATCGCCATCCGGGAAGAGAGCTAAGAGCAGTTCAATTTCGATCTGGTAAGCACCGAATTGGAAATATATTGGTTCACTAAGTCGTTCATAATACAAGTCACCTGCCTCATCAAACCGGCCCGCGCTCACCGTGTGGTGGTATAGCTCAATCACCGGGGCCAGGTCTTCCAGGCGTTCCACTTTATCAGGCTCCGGCACCGCGGCGAAGTAATCCCGCAATTGGCCGTGCACCTCATCCTTGTTCATCAGCCGGTCGTAGGCGTATCGGCGCACGATGGGGTGCAGGTCGTAGCGTATCCCTTCCCGGTTGAGCAGGCCTCGGGCCACCAGGTCGCGCAGATCGTCGTCCAGGCTGGCTTTCCTTTCTTCTCCGGCTAGGGCTTGCTGTGCCTCATAAGTCACGGCTCCTCGGAAGGCAGCAATACGGTTGAGTAGGGTTCGGCGGTCATCCGTCAGGTTGTCGTAGGCTTGTTTTAGCACGTGGTGTTGGCGCGCCACCAGGTCGCCGCCGATATCCAACCCCTGCACCACGGCGATATCTCCAGGCTGGTGGAGGTCGGCGGCGATGATGCCTGCCAGCAGGCTCAGACTGAGCGGGTGGTAGCCGTAGGGTTCGCAAGCGGCCTCGATCTCGGCCCGCCCCCCGCGGATGCCCCTGGCCCGGAAGAAGGCGACCGCGTCGGCGGGATGCATCTGAGTGAGTTCTTCTTCCCGGCAGCCTTGCAGGGTGGCGCCGGGAACTTCCAGTACCCGCGGACGCAGGCGGGTACTCATCAACACCTTGCCCCGGATACCCGGCAGGGCGCAGACCCCCCGCAAAAAAGTTTCCGCCAGGGGATTGACGCAGTCGCGCTGGCGGATTCGCTCTTCCTCCTGGGCTTCCTCGGCCATTTCGTCACCCATATACGCAGCCGACATGCCGCTGTAGGCTCTCAGGGCGCGCTCGAAGCCGTCCAGGATGAGGAGCGTTCCGGGTTGGTGCAGTTCTCTCAGCAGGGTGTCAACTTGGGCTCGCGGGTTGAGTTTGCCGGGGTCTATCTTCAAATATTCCAGGGTGTCCCGCAGGAAGCTGTCAAACTTCGCCTCGGTCTCGTAGAAGCTCCACCAGACCACCCGCGGCCATTGGGCGGGGTCCACATCGTGGAGCAGCCAGTGCCAGGTCAGGGCGCTCTTGCCAAAGCCCCCCAGGGCGCGCAGCACGAACAGGTGGTTGTCCGGTTCGCCGTCCAACCAGGCGGTCAGCATCGCCTTTTCCGCCTCCCGCCCGGTGAAGTTGGGCGGCATGGGGTAGGGGTGGGCGAGGAGCCAGTTGGCGGGGGTGGGGGTCTTCGTTGGTTCTGATTCTGGGGGCGCGCCTACGCCGGTGAGGAGCATTTTCCAGGCGGTATCGAGGCGGTCATCGCGGGTGAAATTCACGTAGGTTAGCATTGCGATGCGATCTGGAAGCTCACACGTTTCAAGCATAACCGGAATGGTACGCCGATGTATTCCAGCGGGGTCTTTCGATTGCACCAACAATCCCTCGTAGGTAGTCCACTCGGATTCGATCCAGTTAGGCGTCAAAACGAGGAGTGTATGGCGGCTGTTTTTGACCGCATCTTCCAAATTCACAAGGGCAGGCTTCCCTGGTATGAAATCCCGGAAATCAATGCATACCTTCAAACCAGCCTCTTCTAACCGCGGTACCAATTTTTTTCTCACCCACCTTCTATCCTTATTGCTGTAAGAGATAAAAACATCGAATTTATCTGATCCCTCTCCCCGAGGTGTAGTTCTTATTACTGGTTTTTCAGTGCGTGACTGTGATTTTTTCCCAAGCCAAAAACCTGATAGCAACCCAAACAGTATTAAACCGCCTAATAACCAAATTGACTGCTGACTGAATTGATTTTGGAATGAAATTTCTTGAATAGCAGCGGCAAGTAAATTTATCAACAAATCCACCACTGCTACAATGAAAAGACCAACAATAGGGTAGATTGCCCTTTTATTCATGGGTCACATCCTCGTAAGTGGTCTCTTCGCTCATAAAGTCGCTCCCAGCGTCGTCATCCACGCTGAGAATAGTCTATACCAAATCCCTCCCCAAGTCAACTCGAAGCGACCCCCAGACTACCCGACCACCAGACTATTCGACCACCCCAACCACTTTGACCAACCCGCCCAACCGGAGTACAATCTATCTAATACTATCGAGGTGAAACCCTATGACCGACGAGATCACCCCTGAAATCTTTGACCACATGGTCGAACTGGCCGCCCTGGAATTGGACGAGGAGGAGGCCGAGTACCTGCGCCGCCAGCTCAACAACCAGTTGAAGGCCGTCCACGAGTTGGAGGCCATCCCTCTGGACGAGGACACGCCGCCCGCCACCCACGGCGTGCCCTACACTCCGGCCTCCAGCCCCCCCCTGCGGGAGGACGCCATCACCGACAAGTCGGAGGCCGACGACATCCTGGCCCAAGTCCCGGAGGTGGAAGACCGCTACATTGTCGTGCCTGAGATTCCACATGAGGATTTGGAATAGGACGCTGATTCACGCGGATGAACGCAGATAAAAAAATCAGCGCAAATCAGCGTTTATCAGCGTCCCATCAAAGAGAAAACAACATGGAACTATGTGATTATTCAGCCCACAAGATCGCCGAACTGGTGCGCAAGGGAGAGGTCTCGGCGCTGGAGGCGGTCGACTCGGCTCTGGAGCGCATCGAGCAGGTGGACGGCCGTCCCGGAACCCTGGAGACCTTCGCTTCCAACCCCAAGGAGCGCAGCGCGGAGGTCCGCCAGGTGCACGCCTTCATCACCCTGACCGCTAAACGCGCTCGCCAGCAGGCCCGGGCGGTGGACAAGCAGGTCGCCGCGGGGGAGGAGGTTGGCCCTTTAGCGGGGGTGCCTTTCACGGTCAAGGACATCTTCACCGTCAAGGACACGCCCTCCACGGCGGCCTCCAGGATCCTGGCGAACTTCGTCGCCCCCTACACGGCCACGCCGGTGGAGCGCATGGAGGCCGCCGGGGGTGTGGTACTGGGCAAGGTCAACCTGGACGAGTTCACCTACGGCTCCTCCAACGAGTCCTCCGCCTTCCAGCCGCACCCCCGCAATCCCTGGGACCCCAGCCGGGTGGTGGGCGGCTCTTCGGGGGGCAGCGCGGCGGCAGTGGCCGCCGGGGAGGGCGCGCTCTCGATAGGGACCGACACGGCTGGCTCGATACGGCAACCGGCCGCTTTCTGCGGCGTGGTGGGGATGAAGCCCACCTACGGGCGGGTCTCTCGCTATGGGCTGATCGCTTTCGGCTCCTCGCTGGACTGTCCCGGCCCGGTGGCGCGGGATGTGACCGACACGGCCCTAATGATGAACGTCATCGCCGGGCCGGACCCCCGCGACGCCACCGCCGCCACGGTCCCGGTCCCGGATTATCTCTCCGGCCTGGAAGATGGGGTGAAGGGGATGCGGATCGGTCTCTCGCCGGAGTTCTTCCAGATCATCTACCCCGACCCGGAGACCGGCGAACTGCGCTACGAATCGCTCACCCCGGAGATCGAAGCCGCCACCCGCCGGGCCGCCGACCTGCTGGCCGGGATGGGCGCCGAGATCGTCGAAGACGTGCCCATGCCTCACACCCGCTACGGCATCCCGGTCTATTTCGTCATCTCCCGGGTGGAGGCGGCCTCCAACCTGCACCGCTACGACGGGGTCAAGTACGGCTTCCGCACGCCCGATAAGGTGGACGACTTGCAAGCGCTCTATCGCAAGAGCCGTGCCCAGGGGTTCGGGTTGCAGCCCAAGCTGCGCATCCTGATGGGGATGTACGTCAGCGCGGCGCAGTACAGCGAGCAGTATTACGTCCGGGCGCTCAAGGTGCGGACCTTGATCCGCTCCGATTACGACCAGGCTTTCGACCCAAAGGGCAAGTACAAGCTGGACGCCCTGCTCACCCCCACCACGCCGACCACCGCCTTCCCCATCGGCGACGTGTACGGCGACTCGGTGCTGATGCAGTACGCCGACCAGCTCACCGTCACCGCCGACCATGCCGGAGTGCCGGGGATATCGCTCCCCGCCGGGCTGGATGAGGACGGCCTGCCAATCGGCATTCAGTTGCTGGGGCCGGATTTCTCGGAGGGGGAGCTGCTCCGCATCGGCCGGGCCTACGAAATGGCGACGGAGGGGGACGCGTGGAGGAGTAAGAGGCCGAAGGTGTTGGAGGCGATTTGAGAAGGCGAGTGAGCGATGAGTCAACCTAATATCTTTATCTCACATACTACTCAAGATAATAGAGATGATGCCCTCGCAAAATATCTTGCGAAGGGCTTGCAAGCACTTGGTGCTAATGTCTTGATCGCTCCCGATGACATCCCGGCTGGCTCTGAGTGGGAGCAGAGGTTAGAGACGGCAATTTTAGAAGAATGTTCGCACTTCTTAGTAATTCTTTCAGCGGCTTCAATTGTTTCGAAATGGGTGTTGAAAGAGATTGAATGGGCTCAAGAGCGTAAGGAGGGTGATAATTCGTTTGAAATCTTGCCTTTACGTGTTGGGCAAGTGGGTGATTTTTCTGGCAATAATTTTATTTCTAAATATCAAAATGTGGATTATCATGATGAATCATCGGCTATATTAGAAGAGATTGCAAAGACTCTTGATTTATCTCCTATCAACATTGAACGGACAGCGAATTCGGATGTAAGAAAGCAAATCCGTAAATTTAGGAGTGAACGACTTGAAATAATAAAAGCGGGAAAAACTTCTGTTGAAATGATACCCATAAACGCTAAGATAGTGTTACATATTTTACCTTTCAGCGCATTTACAAAAAAGATAGAACTTGATTATGCATCTTTTATTTCAAAGGTAATTCCGATTCGCGGTGTAAAAAATAAGAGCCGCTACAATTATGATGGTTATCTATCGACTTATGCGAATCCAGGTGAAGCTGCGAATTCTTATGTACAATTTTACAAGAATGGATGTTTTGAGGCAGTCGAAACCGATTTATTGAATAACAAGGTGAACGGAAAGTGGGTGATTCCTGGTCACGAGTTTGAACGAATAATATATGAGGCTACTAAGAAATACACCGAGCTTTTGGTTGGTGTTGGTATAAGTCATCCTGTTTATCTGATGCTCTCACTTGTTGGCGTAAAAGGGTATTACATGTATGGCCCAATTGATTCGCGTTCTTCTTTTGCAATTGACAGGGACGATATTATTTCTGAAGCAGTTGTTGATCAGTTAGATATTCATCCTGCCGAGATGTTACATCCTATATTTAATGCTGTCTGGAGAGCTTCTGGTAATCCTGGCTCGCCTTATTATGATGATACCGGGAATTGGAAAATAAAATAATGCTGAATTCGACGATTGTTAATCTGTCATTCCGAGGAGGGCAGCTTCACCGCCCGACGAGGAATCCTTGGGAACACCGCCTGCAAAGAGAAAGTTCTAGGGATTCCTCACTGCGTTCGGAATGACAGAGCCAGTGTTGTTGCTGTACCCAGTCATTCCGAGAAGGCCGACGAATTCGGGCGACGAGGAATCCCTGTGAACACCGCCTGCAAAGCAATGGTAATAGGGATTCCTCACTGCGCTCGGAATGACAAAGAAAGATGATATGAAAACCTACTACGTCTACATCATGTCGAGCAAAAAGGGAACCCTCTACACCGGGATGACCAATGACCTCGAAAGGTGTGTATACGAACACAAGCAAAAACTGGTTGAAGGATTTACCAAGAAATACAACATCACCCGTTTGATATACTACGAAGATACCAACGATGTAAATGAAGCGATTGCCCGTGAAAAGCAAATCAAAGGTTGGCGCAGGAACAAGAAACTCACCCTAATCAGAACCCTCAACCCGACCTTCGAAGATTTGAGTGAGGACTGGTTTGAAATAGAGGTTAACAAAGAAAGATAAGAATGAAACTTTTTACGATTGGTCACAGCAACCACGACCTGGATAAATTTGTGGGTCTTTTGAAAGACCAGGGCATCGAGACTCTGGTTGACGTGCGCACCGCGCCGTATAGCCGCCACAACATCAAGTTCGATAAAGATATCCTTGAGAGCGCACTGCCCAAATACCATATTCGTTACGTGTTCTCGGGCAAACGCCTGGGAGGGCGGCCCCCTGACCCCACTCTTTACAAGGGCAAGAAACTTCCCGAGGAAGGGACCGATTATTTACATGAAGTTGACTACCCTGAAGTCATGAACCGGTCTTGGTTTTCTCAAGGGATAGATCAGCTAATTGAGGTGGCGGGGCATCAGGTCACTGGAATCATGTGCAGCGAAGAGGACCCCGCCAAGTGCCACCGGCATCATTTGATTGCCAAATACATCATGGAAGATTTTCCTGAGGTGGAGGTCTGGCATATCCGAGGGGATGGCAAAGTTTATCAGGCCAAGTCAATTCATGCCTCGCTAGATAAGCCCGCGAAAGAACAACTTAGCCTGTTTGGGAGTGACCAAGAATGAAGGTCTACATGAAAGGGTTCACAAAAAAGGCGGCGTTCACACTTTCCTTGATTATCTTGAAGGACGAACCTTCGCTGACTGTATAATAGTTTAGAATAAGGATTGAGTTTATTATGCCCGAATACGAAGCCATCATCGGATTAGAGACCCACATCCAACTGAACACGGGGACCAAGATATTCTGCTCCTGCAAGGCCGACTCGTGGGAGGAGGAAGCCAACACCAACATTTGCCCGGTATGCTCTGGGCTGCCGGGGTCGCTTCCGGCGCTCAACAAGGCCGTGGTGGAGAAGGGCGTCCTGCTGGCCGCCGCCATGCAGGCTGACCTGCGGGAGAAATCCTTCTTCGACCGCAAGAACTACTTCTACCCCGACCTACCCAAGGGCTACCAGATCTCCCAGTATGACCGGCCCATGGCGGAGGGCGGCCACTTGGAGGTACCCCTCCCAGAGGGCGGATCCCGCACCGTCACCCTGGACAAGATGCACTTCGAGGAGGACGCGGGCAAGACTAAGACCGAGCGAGGCCGCCGCCTGATTGACTTCAATCGCTGCGGCGTGCCGCTGGTGGAGGTGGTCACACAGCCGGACTTGCGCTCGCCCGAAGAGGCGGCCCAATATTTGATCCGCCTGCGGCAACTGGCCCGCTGGCTGGGCATCACGGAGGGCAACCTGGAGAAAGGCCACCTGCGCACCGACGTCAACATCTCCATCCGGGAGAAGGGGAGCGAGGTCCTCAACACCAAGACCGAGATCAAGAACGTGAACTCGATAGACTCGGTGCGGATGGCGGCGGTGAAGGAGATCGAACGGCAGATCAAGGAGGTCAAGGCCGGGAACGAGATCAAAGCCTGGACCCTGGACTGGGACGAGGATACTCAGTCCCTGCGCAAGATGCGCTCCAAAGAGACCGAGGCCGATTACCGCTACTTCAAAGAGCCGGACCTGCTGCCCGTCGTCGTAGACGAGGCCTGGCGGGAGTCGATCCTGGCGGAACTGCCCGAACTGCCTCTGGCCCGCCGATCGAGATTCATGGAGCAATACAGCCTGCCCGAATACGACGCCGACATCCTGACCGGGGAGCGCAGCCTCTCCGACTATTATGAGGCCGCGGCGGCATCCTACGGCGGCGATCCCAAGCGGGTCTCCAATTGGTTGATGAACGACGTGATGCGGATGATTAACGAGCGCAATATCCTGGCGGGCGGCCTCAAGGTGACGCCCGAATACCTGGCCGCCATCATCAAGCTGGTGGACGCCAAGACGGTCAACACCTCCACGGGCAAATCGCTGTTGGAGAAGGTGGAAGACAGCGGCGACGCGCCGGGGGTGATCGTGGAGGCGGAGGGGCTGGGCCAAGTCAGCGACGAAGGGGCTATCCAGGAGGCCTGCGCCAAGGTGCTGGCAGAGAATCCCGACCAGGTGGCGCAGTACAAAAAAGGCAAGGACACCCTCATCGGGTGGTTCGTCGGGCAGGTGATGCGGGAGACCCGCGGCAAGGCCGACCCCAATCTGGCGCGGGAGACGCTGCAAGAATTGCTGGCTGAATAAAATCATCAAGAGGATTCCGTTACTAAGCCAAAATTAAAAATTTTCTTAAATTTTGTATTTGGAGACACTCATGAGCGGGAAGACTTGGAAAGATATCGAAGAAAGAAGTGCAAGTGAAATTCGATTGTATTTGCTTGACCAGGGAGGGATTGAAAAAGAGGTTGGAAGCGAACATGAAAGCTGGCGTGTGAATTTTTCAGATTCAATCTTCACGTATTACAGTTCAGGAACTCTTTATTCTTCACCATCAGCGTCACATGATCCAGCAGTACTGGAAGCTATTAAATTCATCGATGATTTAGCTGGACCGAGGTATACATTACCAACCAAAGACTTATTGATAGGTTTTGATGAAACTGGCAAAGGAGAAGTGTTTGGACATACAGTTTTAGCTGGAGCACTATTTCCAAGTACCATCTTCAACGACATAGATATCGCAATAGGATCGGCTGATACTAAAAAGAAACATTCATATAAATATTGGGATAATCTTTTTAGGAAATTTGATCACTTGCAAAATAAAGGGCTTAGTTTTAATATTGAGACGATACCACCTTGGGATGTTGATCGTTACAATCTAAATAAAATTATGGATGTTACGTACCAAAAGTTGCTAAATATATTCCTTCGCGAGAATGATATGTCAACAACCCGAATCGTTATTGATGATTATAGAGTAGGTCCAACTTTAATAAGATTTTTAAATTCTTTAGAAAATCAAGGCGCAGAAATAGTTATCACGAGTGATGCTGAATCGGGTTATTTGGAAGCTAAACTTGCGTCATTGTTAGCAAAACGTCATTCTCAGAGAAGCTTAAAGGCTATACGTGATAATCCGGAGTATACTATCAATGGACATAATATTGGTTCTGGAAATGCAGGTGATAACCAAACAAAAGCATGGTTAGTTGCATGGAAGTCAACGGGGAAGCGGTGGCCCTGGTTTGTAAAAAGCTCATTTAAGACAATCACAGATTTGGATGGTAGACCAAAAGTAAAAAAAATAGCTCCTCCTATTAATGAAAGACTTCTATCAAAAGAATATCTGGATGATTTTGATAAGGGTACTCTTTCGATACAATCTCTTTCTTTGATATGTCCAAATTGTGGTGTAATTATGAAAAACGCCCGAATAATATTCAAAGAAATGGGAGGTAGAGCAATATCACAAATTGTTTGCCCCGATGGGTGTGGGAAAGAATTAAAAGATGCAGGGTCTACACTTCGATACTATTGTGGATTTATTTTGCCAGATAACAATGCAATAAGTCGTAAATTATTAGGAAGAGACTTGACCAAATCCAAAGTATTTGAAAACTTCACAGTTGTTTTGTCTCCAGTAACAATGTATGAAAGCGATCAAATGAGAGGAGCACAACAAGAAATAGATCAATTACGAAAATTTGCAACAATGGGAAGAATATCCTTAATCTCACCCGGAACAATGTCTGGAATTAAAAAATTAGATAATACAGAACGAGATGAAAGGCTTATTCAAGATTGTCTGAGTCTCAACGCAATATTCTTGACCGCTGATAAATCAGCAGCCTCTTTTGCAGTAGCGAAAGGGGTATTCACAATTATGGCTTAGGAAAAATATGTATGAGCCAAGACTTTCGTTTCACTCTCCGCCCCGCCGCCGAAGAAGATTTCCCCGCCATCAAGCGGCTCATCCGGCTGGGGCGCATCAACCCCACCGCCCTGAAATGGCGGCGTTTTGTCGTCGTCGTCACGCCGGAGGGGGAGGCAGTGGGCTGCGGGCAGGTCAAGCCGCATGGCGACGGCTCCTTGGAGTTGGCCTCGGTCGCGGTGGACCCAGTCTGGCGGAAGCAAGGCCTGGCGCGGGCTATCATCGAGCACCTGCTAATGGAGAACCCCGGCATCCTTTACCTGACCTGCCGTTCGACGATTGGCCCGATGTACGAGAAGTTCGGCTTTGAGGCCATAGCGCAAGATGAGATGCCCCGGTATTTTCGGCGGATAAGCAAGCTGGTGGGTTTGGTGGAATTCCTGCGCAAGGAGGGCGTCACCCTGTTGGTGATGCGGAGAGAGGGAGAGGGTGCGTGATATACTGCTCCTCTGTCATTCAAAGGAACAGAGCGACGAGAAATTCCTGAAACCGCCGTTTATTATTCCATCATTAAAGGGATTCCTCGTCGGCGGCTAAGGCCGACGAAGTCGGACGACGAGGAATCTCTGTGACCACCGCCTATCCATACAAGGCATAAACGAACCTCACTACGACCATTATCCCTCACCTACTCATGAAACTGCCAAAAACCTTCCCCCGCCGAATATTCCTCCTCGCCCTCATCCTCCGCCTGATCCCGGTGTTGATGTCCATCAACCTCCAGATCGGGCTGGACGACATGTTCCAGTACGATATGCTGGCCCGCAGCCTGGTGGCGGGGAACGGCTATCGCTGGTACGCCGAGGAGGATGTGGAACTCATCCTCCCTTACCTGGACATAGACGTGACCACGGTGGACTACGAACCGATTGGGATATTGAGTTCACATCGCGCCCCGCTGTACCCGGCTTTCCTGGCGGTCATCTACTTCCTGGTGGGGATGAAGTGGCGGTTCTTGGGGGTGCGCATCGTGCAGGCCTTCATCGGCGCGCTGCTGGCCCCGCTGACCTACGCCCTGGCGCGGCGGGTCTTCCCGGAGGAGGAGCGCGTGGGGAAGATCGCCGCGGGGGCAATGGCGGTATATCCCATGCTGGTGGCTTTCCCGATAGCCCTGGCGACCGAGAATATCTTCTTCGTGCTGGTGTTGGGCGCATTGGTGGCGCTGCTGCGGGCGGGGGAGTCCCAAAAGACCCGCGATTACGTGATTGCCGGGGTTTTAATGGGGCTGGCGGCCTTGACCCGCTCGGTCATCGTCGGCTTTCTTCCGCTGGCGATGTTTTGGGCCTGGCGTTGGGGGAAGAGTACGCGGGGGGCGGTCATCCTGCCGGTCTGTGTGCTGCTGTTCACCGTTCCCTGGGCGGTGCGCAACACCCTGCTGCACGATCAACTCACCTTCGTGGAGACAGGGATGGGCTACAACATGTACCTGGGCTACCACCCGGAGGGGACCGGCTCCTTCCAGTTCGGCATATCGCTGGATTTGCTCACCATCCTGGACGACGCCGAGCGCCACCGGGTGGGGATGGAGACGGCGATGGGATTCATCCGGGACGACCCCGGCCGGGTTCCTTACCTGATGGTCTATAAGCTGGGGCGGTTCTTCGGGCTGGAGCGGCGGGCCATGACTTATTTCTACGCCAACAATTTCTTCGGATATTTCCCCTTCCCGCTCCTGCTGGCTGTGTTCCTGATTTTCTTATTGCCCTTCGTGGTGATAACCTCCCTCGCCGCGGTGGGATTACCTTTCCAGCGGTGGCGCAAGGAATTCATCCTGCTGGTGTTCCTGGCGGTCACTTATCTGGGGCCGCACCTCCTCATCCTGGCCGAGCCGCGCTTCCACCTGACGCTGATGCCTATATTGTCGGTGTTGGCGGCCCACACCTGGGTGCGCCGGGCGGAGGTCTGGGCGCAGATGCGGATGCCTAACGCCCGCTTGCGGACCGCGCTGGCCGTGATCCTGGTGGCGGCGCTGCTCTATAATGTTGGGCTGGAATTGTACAAAGACGCCGATAAACTAGCCATCCTCTTCGGCCCGGAAGGGAACCGGGCGTGGTTTTCGTATTAGGACACTGGGCGATTGTGATCATCTTCAATGACAGTCGCATTTGTTATAATACTTTCATGTTGAAGTGAGGCAACATGCTGAAGAAGATATCCCCGGAAGTACAGTTATTCCTTATTGGAATAATAATCATTGTTATATTTTTTGTTTCATTCCCTAGTTTTATTATATGTTTTGGTTGGATTGCTGGTTTTCTACTCCCGGTTTTTTTCCCCATTGTGCTAAGGATTGGTCCCGGTGTCGGAATTGCTGGATTGATGTACGAACTTCTTGTTGATTGGAAAAAACGAGGACCGGTTGGAAAAATATTGCCGATTATGGCGATAATCTTTGGCATGTTATCATATATTTGTAGTGATTTGGCAGAATAGTGCATGCGAAAATGATGATATTAAAAAAACTCAAAGACATCTTCCGCTTCAACCTCACGGTCAACCGGGACGTGGTCGCCATCTCCATCGTCAGCACGATCCTGCTGATGATTGACCATTACCACAAAATCACCCCGCTCAAGATGATTGACCGGCTGGTGCTGTATCTTTTCATCCCCCTGGGTATAATCCTCTTTGCTTTCCGCAAGCCGCTGAAGGAATACGGCTTCCAGTTGGGGGATTGGCGGGCCGGGCTGGTCATCACCGGGACGGCAATCGCCCTCATCGCGCCGGTGTTGTGGTTCCTGGGGCGGGGCAGCGAATCCATGCAAGCCTATTACGGCTGGCAGCTCACTCCCATGCTGCCGGTCAACACCTTTCTGGACCTGTTCGGCTGGGAGTTCTTCTTCCGGGGATGGATCCTGTTTGGCTACGAGCGGGAGTTCGGCGACCACGCCCTCTGGCTGCAATCGGTCCCCTTCGCCCTGGCCCACGTGGGCAAGCCGGAGGTGGAGACGCTCTCCACGATCTTCGGGGGGTTCGCTTTCGGCTGGGTGGCCTGGCGGACCCGGTCTTTCCTCTACCCCTTCTTGATCCATTGGTTCGTGGCGACCTTTACGATCCTGGTGGCGGGAGGGTTCTTGGGGTGAGAGGTAAATTTATGGGTAGTGTTTACGAAGTAAGCGCTGATAGTTTTCGCATAGCTAAGT
>CBDUUP010000017.1:0-27104 GCA_965370435.1 uncultured Anaerolineales bacterium
GTTTATTGTTGTGGTTGGTCAAGTTCTACGATAAGGGTGTTGTCGCCGGTCACATCCACGACTTTCACGCTCTTACCGGTCTTAATGGCCTTCTTATCCGCGGATACGGCGTCGAAGATCTTCAGCCCCCCTTGCACCACCGCCCTTACCTGCCCGCTCCCCCCGGCGGGGATGTTGAGGTATACCGTACCCCCCACGCCGATCGCATTCTTGATTTGCAGGGTGCCTTCCGATTGCAGCCGCAGCATGAAGACGAATATCCTGCCCAGCAACCACACCGTGAACGCGCCGGCGATTGTGCCTCCAGCGATGGTCAGCAGGGTTGCTATCTCCGCCTGGACCAGGGCCAGCCCTACCAGGCCGAACATCATGAAGAAAGCGGTCAGGCCTTGCAGGGAGATGAACTTGAAGCTCAGGTCGGTGTCGCCGTGGTCGGCATCGAAATAGGCGTCCCCATCCGCATGAAAGTCTCCCTGGAAATCTATGTCATGGGCGCCAACGCCGTGGATGTCCGCGCCGTTGAAATCGGTGTGGACATCGGCGGCGGAAAAATCGCCATGCGCGTCGCCCCCGGCGAAGCCTCCATCAACGTCGTGGGAAGCCCCCATGCCGATGAAGAATAGGGTGGCTCGAAGCAAGAACATCACGCCGCCTATCACGGCGCAAGCCAGGTAAAAATACTCTATCGCGGTGAAATTTTCCATGCATCAACTCCTTCGTGTGTAGTGCGATACCGGATAGATCCGGGAAGCAAAACGCATTGCTCTGAACGTATCATAGCATATCTTCCATAAAATAATTAGCCGGTATTATCTGGGTATTTTGAGCTATCGAATCTAGCCACCTGACAGTTTTCAAAACCGATCATTGAAATAGATGTGGATTTCAAACTTTTTACCGCAGAGACGCAGAGAACGTCGCTACGCTAGGGGAGATTCGCAGAGAAAAGCAAAAAAATTCAAAAAACTCTGCGAATCTCCTTATTCCGAAACTGCAAGCAATAATGGAGAGCTAGGGATTATCTAACTATTGTGGCATAGATTCAATAATCGTGAGGCTATCTAAATCTCCCTCATTGGCAATATATTCAGCCATTACCCAGCCAAGAACCTTATCACCGCTCTCAGTTGATAATCTTAACCAGATGCTATCAGCAGTTCTAGCATCGATGAAGAGACAATCACCATAGTTTAGACCACTAACAACAGGGAACTCTAATCCTGGTCCTGAACGAACTCGAAGACTCCGAACAGTGACACATCCTTGTAGAATCACATTTGTTGGGGTGCTGAGTAATGTACTCGTTACAGTTGGCGTATTGCTTGGAAGATCACTGGGCGTAGGATTTATAATACCTTGATTAACAATTGTTGATGTGAATTGAGATTGAGGAGAAGGTGTCAACCTTTCATCAAACGTGTTGCCACCAAAAAACGGCAAGATCACATACAGAATTACAAACGCCAGGATAGCCATTCCAATACCGTAACGAAACCATTTGCCTTTCTTTGTAGATGCAAGACTAAGCCTCCTTCTTTCCGAATCGTCAACTTCTGATTTATGTTTCTTATCATCTGATTGATGGTCAATCAATGTTTGAGGTTCATCACTTGATATCTCATTTTCAACTATTGATACTTGAGATTGCTCTATTAACGAACTAATCTCAGTTGGTATGTCAGGCCGAATTAATCTTGTAGGATAATTGATGAAAGTTAAACAATCTGTTGTTCGAGTAATTGCTGTGTAAAACCATCGGTAATTATCAATTCGATTCTGATTATCAGACCATCTCCCTCTATTAACAAAAACGTGACTCCATTGCCCTCCCTGAGCTTTATGGCATGTTATAGCGTAACCAAATTTGATTTGTAAGGCATTAAGATAAGGATCAATTCTGAGCTGGTCCCGAAGCATTCGCCCAGAGAGATTTGGATATGTTTTTCGTCTGATGGCGTAGAGTTCTTGCCAATCATCTCGCGGAAGATTAGGAGTAAAGGTTGTAAGTACGTTCAGCATGACAACAACATCATTAAGTAATACTTTTTCGTTATAGGGACTTTCAATTTCAATGGATAATTTTTGAAATTTAAATTTCTCAATATGCTCTTGTACACCTATCTCAGCTACCCTTACCATTTCACCATTGGCAAGAAAACCTATCCCTTTTTCTTCCACGGACCAAAGATAGTTATTTTTTACGATCATTATTCTATCGTCAACATTTAAATCTGGTCCGTAGTTGAAGATTTCGCTGCGAATTTGTTGATTGTACCTAACTGCTGTATGATTCGTTCTAACTACAACACACACGTTCTCAATGCCCCGTTTGGTATAAGTCTCCTTTACCTTCTTGATTAGATTAGGGCTGGTGACGTGATCCAAGTCGTGCTGATTAAGTTCAAGCACAAGGCGATCTTCAAAAGTTTTGTTTTCAATAAACTTTCGAACATAAGTAGCATTCAATAGAGGTCCTGATTTGGAGGCTTGGCGGGTGACATGCCGGAGATCAATTGCTTGCACCGAATAACCAAATTTGTCTTCCAACATCTTAGATGAAAGTGCAACGGACTCATTTTCTTTTACAGGCGGTAATTGTGCTTTATCGCCCACAAAAATGATTTGATTACCTTCACCAGAAAATACATAAGTAAACAGGTCTGGTAAAAGCCCCTCTCCAACCCATATCTCTTTCTCTTTTTCATCTTGTTGCAGAGAAATCATTGACGATTCATCAATTATGAAAACAGCATTCTCGTGTGAGTTATACTTTAAAACAAAGCGTGGTTCCCCCTCTTGATCCGTATCAAACGAATAAATATGTCGATGTATTGTTTCAGCTTTATGTTGTGCGTGCTTACTAAGTACCTTAGCTGCACGCCCTGTTGGTGCAAGTAGAACGCAATGTCTGCCCCTCTTTTTTAGAGTTTTGGCTAAAGCCGCAACTAAGGTGGTCTTTCCAGTACCCGCATATCCGCGCAGAATAAAAATCCGGGTATCTAACTTTCCATCTAGAAACTTCGCAAGTGTTTCTATCGCGTGAGCTTGATCAGGGGTCGGATCGAGAGAAAATATTGACAGAAATAGGGTCTTTATATCAGTTTTCACATCCACACCATAAACATACTAATTCGCTACCCCTCATTCCGAAACTGCAAACAATAATGGTGGAAGGTATTGCTCACCCAGGCGTTGCCCATGCCGTAGGGAGCCAGGCGTTGGTTGTCCATGCACCAGATCTTCTCGTCCTTGAGGGTGTAGGTCTCTCCCAGTTGGCGGGCCAGGTCCCAGGCCAGGGGGTAGATCTTGCCGCCTTTCTTCACATTCTTGACGATGATGGTCAGGTAGGCCTTGGGCTTCAGGGCTGGTTTCAGCGCGGCGTAGATTTTCACCAGGCGGGATAGAAATTCTTCGTAATCTTTAATATTGCCCACGTCGTCCGGGTCGTCGGAGTAGAAGACGTCCAGGTCCTCGTCGCCGCGGCGTTCTTTCTGCGTCTCCGCGCCGCGAGCACGCAGCATGTCCCAATAAGGCGGGGAGGTGAGGACGTAATTAATGGGGGGGATTTTTTCATCCTGGAAATATTCCCCCACCTGGGCCGCGTCGCCGGTGATGATCTCGGCATTCAAGCCTTCCGCCGCATCTCCCAGCGCAGCGCGCTCCTCGGCGATCACCTGGCGGGCGATGTCGGCGTAGGCGGGGTTCAGTTCCACGCCATAGCTGTAGCGGCCAGCGCGCAATGCCGCCACCAATGAGCTTCCCGTGCCTGCCATTGGGTCGAGTACATTGTTACCTTCTTTGGTGAAGAACTCGATGAACTCCTGGGCCAGGGTCTCGGGGAACTTGGCGGGATGGCGCAGAACGTCCTTGCGGCGCGGCGGCGGGTTGTGGACGAACCACGACTTCTGGAACAACAGCCAAGCCTTGTTATCGAGGTTGTTGAGGCGGTTTACGTATTCGCGCTTCTTGCGGGGTTTCTTTCCGGTCATGGGCGTTTAGGTTACGGGATATAGATTGCGAAGTGCGGATTGCGGATTGCGAGTTGCGAGTTGCGACATTGTGATTATACAGCACAGACCAGTTGGACCAGTCGTCAGACTACTCAATCCGCCAAATCCCATCCACCTCCCGGAGCGTCAGCACGATCAACACCGGCCCGGCTTCTGTTTGCGGCGCGGCTGTCGCCCAGACTTGAGCTGTGCCGCCGGTGACCAGGATGCGGTGGGGTTGGTATCCGGCCCCTTGAAGGCGGAGGACGATCTCCAGGTGGTCGGCGGCCAGGGGATGTTCGCCGAATGGCATGACCGAATACCCCTCCCAGGCCTCCAGGGCCATGTTGGCGGCGATCAGTGCTCGCTCCGCTTCGGCGTACTGTCCGGCGCGCAGGTAATGGTCGGCGGCCACCAGCAGGGTCTCCAGGGCCAGGTTTTCGGGGTCGGAGGGGTGGCGGACGTAATCGGCGACGATGTTCTCTGCGCGCATTTCATCCACGCCCAACAGCCAGGCGGTGAGGAAATAGGCCGAGGGGTCAAAAGACAACTGGTAGCGGCGCACCGTATTGTAGAAAGTCACCGTCAGGCGCAGATCCTCGCGCAGGTCAAGATTAAGAGGGATGCGCCGCAGGGCTTGTAAGAACTGCGCTTCTAATTCAGCGAAGCTCAGGTCAAAATGCCTGCCCAGGGCCTCGTCAATGGCGCTGGATTGCAAGTTGTCATCTTCCCCCTGCCAGTGGATGTCGCGATAGAAATCGTCGAAGGCCTCATAGCCCCAAGTCTGCACTATGTACTGGATCAATGCGCCCCCCTCCATATAGCCAATCTCATGTTGGGCATGGTAGAAGTCGTCGGCCAGAGGCGTGAGAGGCAGATACCAACCCAGGTCAAGCAGCGCGGCTACGCGGGACATCAGCGGTTCGGGTTTGAAGTGGCCGCCGCTCAAATAGACCGCCAGCCCCTCCACAAACAACGAGGGGCGCAGGTCGCCGCCCAGACGGCCATCCAGGATGTGGACCATCTCGTGGTGGAGCACCTGGGTGAGGCTGCTGCCCGCGTAGTTGCGGTCCATGTAGGTGATGTAAATCTCCAACCCGGCGAACCCTCCGTGGCCCAGGACCCGCGGCAGCAGAACCAGCGGGATGGGGTCGTTGAAGTCGGTCCCCATCAATTGGGCGGCGCTGATGGCCTGGGCATTGGCGACTTCCAGAATGTCCATCAGGTCCCGCTCACCGCTGGTGCCGGTGACGTAATACACTACACAGCAGTCCGTGTTGGTGAACGACCAGGCTGCATCCGGTTCAGGATAGGTATGGTCGCTGGCAGGGAGCAGTTCGACGCTCTCCGTCCAGGTATGGCCGTCGGGCAGGATGGCGAAAGAGAGGATAAACACTCCAGGTTCCAGGCCGCCGGTGTCCCAGACCCAGCGCATGGTGGCCTGGTATCGCCCGCCGATCCCAAAGGCGCCAAACCCCGCCGCGCCGAAGGTGAGGGCGTCCAATTGATTCACAGTAATCTCGACTTGTTTGTCGCTCAAATCCAGACCGGAGGGCGCGATCACCTCAAAGCTGATGCGGTCGCCCACGTACAAGCGCCATTCCGGGTGCAGCCGGACAGTGAAGGCCTCGGGGGGAGTCGAGGTCGGCAGGAGGGTCGGCCTCACCGTCCAGGTCGCGGAGGGCGCGGAGGAGGCGATGGTCTCGGTCGGCGCGGAAGTGTCCGTAGCGACCTCGACCCCAGAAGTCACCTGGCAGCCCAGGAGCAATGTGAGCAATATGAGGAGGAAAGGTCTTTTCATGGCAGTATTATAAAGCAGACTCTAGGTGGTAGAATCAGTTGGTAGTTGTCAGTAGGCAGTAGACAGTTGTCAGTGGACAGTGGACAGTTTTTTATTCTGTGCACTCTGTGACTCTGTGGTGAATCACGTTCGTAATGGAGGCTGAAATGGCGCATTTGTTTGTCCCCGGGCCGGTGGACGTTGACCCGGAAGTGTTGGCGGCGCAGGCTCAACCCATGATGCCGCACCGAAGCGAAGAATTCGAGACCATTTTCCACCGGGCGGAGGGGAAAGCTCGGAAGCTTTTCAATACCCAGAACCGGGTGTTCATCTTCGCCGCTTCGGGCACCGGCCTGCAGGAGGCCGCGGTCCGCAACCTGGCAGCGGGGCGGATGCTCTCCTGCGTGAACGGCGCTTTCGCGGCGCGGTGGCACGACGTGGCGGTGACCAACGGCAAGCAGGTGGATAAATTGGAGACTGAGTGGAGCCAGCCCATCACGCCGGAGATGGTGGCCGAAGCTTTGGAGGGCCAGAACTACGACATCCTCACCCTCGTCCATAATGAGACCTCCACCGGGCTGGAAAACCCCCTCCAAGAAATTGCCGCGGTGGCCCACGACATCAGCCCGGACACCCTGATCTGCGTGGACGCAGTCTCCTCGCTCTCCGGGGTCAAGATCGAGACCGACGCCTGGGGGCTTGACCTGGTGCTGGCCTCCTCTCAGAAGGCTTTGGCCCTGCCGCCCGGCTTGGCTTTGGGCGCGGTCAGCGACCGTGCTCTGGCCCGGGCCGAAGAGGTTCCCAACCGGGGCTGGTATTTCGATTTCGTCCGCATGGAGAAGCACCGCACCAAGAACTCCACCCCCGCCACACCGGCCTCTTCACTGGTCTACGCCCTGGATGCTCAACTCGACCGAATCCTGGCCGAAGGGCTGGAAGCCCGTTTCGCCCGCCATGCGGCCAACGCTGAGATGGCACAGCGTTGGGCTATCGAGCGCGGCTTTGACTTGTACGCCGCCGAGGGCTACCGCTCCAAGACGGTGACCACTATTGACAACCGCAAAGGAATTGACGTAGGCGGCCTGAACGCCTTCCTGATGGAACGAGGGATGCGCATCGCCAACGGCTACGGCCCGCTGAAGGGCAAGACCTTCCGCATCGGCCACATGGGCGAGGTCGGCCCAGAGGACATGAAGACTTTGCTGGCGGCGATGGATGAGTTCATAAATCAAGCGTAGAGGCGCAGCGCGCTGCGCCCCGAGATGTCACAATTAGCCTACCCTCCGGCGAACTGAGGGCCAAGCGCTTGCTCCAAAGTGGTCAATACCTCGGCATCGCTCCCAACGTAGAGTACAATCAGCTTGCCGGATTTGTAAAAGTGAGGCGTATCCATCCAGGACAGCATGGTTGTGCCAATTGAAAAGCCATCCGCGGAGACCTGGGCCGCCTCTTCATCCGCGCTTGCAGCCTCGGCGTATTCGAAAACCTGTACATCACTGCCATTGACCTTTATCACCTTAGCCGGAACGCTGAAGAACGGCTGCAAAAGTTCATCGCCTTCTTCAACCGCCGCGCCCGCGGACTGCAATTTTTCTACCAGGCTGTCATAATCACTCGCCAGGCCGTCATTGGATGGGCCGCATGCAGCCACTGTGAAAGCCAACAGCAACAGCAGCCCTATGGATAAAATTCTCTTATATGTCATTGTTCTGCTCCTTCGGTGAAATGACTAACTTCTCATTTACACCAGTGAAGTATGGACGCTTCTGTTTCATATAAAGTTCCCAAATTATACTCAAAATGACCGATTCAACTCCAACCTATGAAATCACCTTGACCTCCCTGTCCAACGGAGGGGTGGCCTTCGGACGCCTGCCGGACGGACGCGCCCTCTTCGTCCCCTACGCCCTGCCGGAGGAGACCGTCCGCGTCCGCCTGACGGAGGAGAAGAAAACCTACGCCAGAGCCGAACTCCTGGAGGTGCTGACTCCCTCCCCGAAGCGTATCGCGCCGCGCTGCCCGCACTTCACAGTCTGCGGCGGCTGCCACTTCCAGCATATGGCCTACGAAGACCAACTGGCCGCCAAGAGCGATATTCTCCGTGACCAATTGGAGCGCATGGCGAAAATCGCCGACCCGCCCCTCCAGCCCATCGTCCCCGCGCCCCAGCCTTGGAACTACCGCAACCACCTCCAGTTCCACCTCACCGGGGAGGGCAAGCTCGGTTTCCAGGCGGCCCGATCTCACCAGGTCGTCCCCATAAGCGAGTGCCACTTGCCGGAGGCGACCCTTGACGCCCTCTGGCCTCTGCTGGAATTCGAGGCGGACACAGGCATTGAGCGCGTAAGCCTGCGCCTCGGCGCGGAGGACGAATTGATGCTCATCCTCGAAGGCCAAGACCCCGACCCGCCCGCCTTCAATCTGGACATGCCCATCGCTTCGGTCTACGTGGGGCCAGAGGGGCCGAAAGTGCTGGCCGACTCTCACCGTATGAGCATAGATGTCATGGGCCGCGCCTTCCAGGTCTCGGCGGAGTCCTTCTTTCAGGTCAACACGCCCCTGGCGGCGGCGATGGTCGAACACCTGCTGGAAAACTTGCCGCTATCGCCCGATGCTGTTGTCCTGGATGTGTACTGCGGCGTGGGGTTGTTCAGCGTCTTCCTCGCTCAGCGTGTCGGTCGGCTCATCGGGATCGAAGCCTCCCCCAGCGCGGCGGAGGACTTCGTCGTCAACCTGGACGAGTTCGAGAACGTCGAACTCTACGAAGATAAAGCGGAGAGTGTCCTCCCAACACTCGACGTTCAGCCTGACATCGTCGTCGTAGACCCGCCTCGCGCCGGGCTGGCGAAGAGAGCATTATCTGCCATCCTGAAGCTGGCCCCGCCCGTTCTGGCCTACGTCTCCTGCGACCCGGCCACCCTCTCCCGCGACGCCCGCCGACTGGTGGAGGGCGGCTACCGATTGGTGAAGATAACGCCGTTTGACTTGTTCCCGCAGACGTATCATATTGAGAGTGTGAGTTTTTGGGAGAAAACGTAGAGACGACCCGGCGGGTCGTCTCAGGTAGATCATCCCTTTGAATAATAAGGCTTCGTTGAAATGCATCTACCACCAACCTCCCGCAGGTTTTAAACCTGCGGGAGGTTTAGGTGTCACGTCAAACGGATCACTTCTTTTTTCTATCCTCCATCTCATCCTTCATCAGCAGGGTGAGGACAACGCTGATCACACTGACCACCAGCGCCCCGAAGAACGCCGAGGGGAAGCCTCTCACGGTGAAGCCAATCCCGAACTGGGTGCCGATCACACCCGCCATCCAGAACAGCAACGTGTTCAGCAGCAGGGTGAACAGCCCCAGCGTAAGGAGAATCAGGGGGCAGGTGAGCAGCTTGAGAATGGGGCGTAAGATAGCATTCAGCAGCCCGAAGATCAACGCCAGCCAGATGTAAGAGAGCCAACTGGCGTCTACCGGGGCACGGATGCCCGGCACAATGGCGACCGCCACGTACAACGCCACCGCGTTGATCGCCCAGCGAATAATAAGCTTGTTCATACTCCTTTTCTCCTTTGAAAAACCATCCGTGAATATCGTTTAGCGGGCTGAGTGCACTATGTTATGAACTGATCTATATAAAAGAAATACCCGCGCCGCCCGCCGCGTTTGTTCCACGTCCTGACAGACTTCCCTATACGCTTCAAACAGGCGATGGTCTCGTCAATCGTGATGGGCTGTAAATCAATTTGGACCGGATTCCCCTCAGTATCCGTGAATTCTACATCGTACCCTAATCTCCATTGACACATTACTTGCATTCTTTCATAGGCTTTCAGAGGGGCACCTTCCAGGCGCAGCGGGCGAGGCTCTCGCTCTCGGGCTTCAGCCTTATAATGAGCGATCAGAACATCCAACGCCTTCTGAGCACCGTAATCGGTCATCTCCTCGTATTCGCGATAGACTGAAACCAACGCCATCTCGATGTTTTGTAACACATCACCATACTGCTCTTCAAATTTCTCTGCCATATCCTAATTATACTATCGGTTCAAGCGATTTGAGCAGCGTATGCAGCCGCTAAAGCCAGTAATCTAAACAACCAATCAGTCTCAAAAAAACAGGGCAATTGTCACTGGCAGAGTGGGACAACCTCCACTTCTATTTGTACTATAATTATGACATGATAGAAAATGCTCGGCAAGCAGCGACTTGCCAACCCCATCATATAGACCCACGAACCATTTCTGGGAGAATGTAATATGTCTAATACTGAAACCATCACTCACGACGTCATCATCGTCGGCGCGGGCCTGGCCGGCTCCTGGGCGGCGATGGCGGCGGCCCAGGAGGGCGTCCAGAACGTGGGCGTGCTCTCCAAGCTGCACCCCCTGCGCTCGCACAGCGGCGCGGCCCAGGGCGGCATCGCCGCCGCGCTCAGCAACGTCCGCCCGGTGGAAGGCACCGGCCCCCGCGGCCCGCTGGAAGCCATCCCTCCCGGCGAGGAACTGGTGGACAGTTGGGACCTGCACATGTTCGACACCATCAAGGGGTCCGACTGGCTGGGGGACCAGGACGCCATCGAGATCATGGTCAAAGAAGCGCCCGACATCATCTACGCCTACGAGCGCATGGGCTGCGTCTTCAGCCGCCTGCCGGACGGCCGCATCGCCCAACGCCGCTTCGGAGGCCACAGCGCCCCCCGGGCCAACTACGCCGCCGACTTCACCGGCCACGTCCTGCTGAACACCATCCATGAGCAAGCCTTGATGCACGGGGTGAAATTCTACGACGAATGGTACTGCATGGACCTCATCATTGAGGACAACGTCTGCCGGGGCGTGGTCGCCATTAACGTGCTCACCGGCGAGATCCACACCATGCGGGCCAAAGCCGTCATGTTCGGCACCGGCGGTTATGGGCGGGCTTACAAAATAACCTCCAACGCTCTCGCCAACACCGGCGACGGCGTCGCCATCGCCTACCGCGCCGGGGTGCCCTTGATGGATATGGAATTCGTCCAGTTCCACCCCACCGGCCTCTACCGCCACGGCATCCTGATGTCAGAAGCGGCCCGCGGAGAGGGCGGCTACCTGACCAACAGCCTGGGCGAACGCTTCATGGAGAAATACGCCCCCGACAAGATGGAACTAGCCCCCCGCGATCTGGTCAGCCGCTCTGAGCAGACCGAGATCAACGAAGGCCGCGGCATCGGCCCCGAAGGGCAGGGCATCTACCTGGACATGCGCCACCTGGGCCGCGAGAAGATCATGGAACGACTGCCCCAGATCCGCGACCTGGCTATAGAATTCGTGGGCGTAGACCCCATTGACGACCCGGTCCCCATCCAGCCCACCGCCCACTACAGCATGGGCGGCATCCCCGCCGACGCCGACGGGCAGGTGATCGCCGATGCGGAAGGCAACCCGGTGGTCGGTTTCTACGCCGCCGGGGAATGCGCCTGCATTAGCGTCCACGGCGCTAACCGCCTGGGCACCAACAGCTTGCTGGGGGCATCGGTTTTTGGACGCCGGTCGGGCAAGGCCATCGCTGAGTTCATCAAAGGCGGCGCCGAACTGCACTCCATCCCCGGCGACCCCGCCGAAACCAACCGCCGCCGCGTGCAAACCTTGATGTCCAACCCCGGCGGCGAAAACGTGGAAGACATCGCCCAGGAACTCAAAACCACCATGACCAACTACTGCGGCATCTACCGGGACGACGAAGGCTTGAACATCGCCCTGGAGAACGTCCGCGCTTACCAGGAGCGTTTCAAGAACGCCCAGGTGATGGACACCAGCAAACGCTTCAACACCGACGTATTAGCCGCCCTGGAGACCGAGCACCTCCTGAACTTCAGCGAGGTGATCGTGACCGGCGCGCTGGCTCGCACCGAGAGCCGCGGGGCGCACTACCGCACCGACCACACCACCCGCGACGACGAGAACTGGCTCAAACACACCCTGGCGCACCAAGGCGCGCCCGGCGAACCCCCCACCCTGACCTACAAATCTGTCAACATTGATTTTGACCGCTATCCCCCGCAAGAACGGAAGTATTAGCGAGAGGAACGAACTTATGGCTAACAACGGAACCAAACCCACCGTCACCGTGCGGGTGCTGCGTTTCAACCCCGACGTGGACAAAAAACCTCGCATGCAGGACTTCCAGGTGGCCGTCGAGCAAGACACCACCCTCCTGGACGCCCTGCACGAGATCAAGACCCACCAAGATGGCAGCCTGACCTACCGGCGCTCCTGCCGCCACGCGATCTGCGGAAGCTGCGCCATGAACGTCAATGGGGCCAGCATGTTGGTTTGCAACACACCTATCCAAAACCACCTCGACCGCCGAGGGCGGGTCACCATCAAACCCCTGCCCTATCTCCCCATCATCAAGGACCTGGTGGTGGACCGCACCAGCTTCTGGGAGCAGTACCTGCGGGTCAAGCCCTGGCTGATCCCCTCCGAGACTGCCCCGGAGAAAGAATACCGGGTCAGCCCGGAGGAGATGGCGGCGCTCAACAACGCCGAGAAGTGCATCATGTGCGGAGCCTGCTACTCGGCATGCCCGGTGGTGGGAACCTCCAAGCAATACATCGGGCCGCACGCATTGCTCAAGGCTTTCATGCGAATATTGGACCCCCGCGACGCGGCTCCCGCCCAACGCCTGGAAGAGGTCGCCACCGACGAGGGCGCTTTCCGCTGCCACACCGTCTTCAACTGTATTGATGTCTGCCCCAAAAACCTCGACCCCACCAAGGCTATCGAGACCATCCGTGAGTTGGCCCAAAAGCGGATGGCCTTTGAAGAAGCCCGCCATGAACGCCAGAAGACCCTCGCCGAACCGGTCGAGGCAGAAGCCTAAAGGAGCGTGGAATGTATAAGACCACTGGTTTCATCAGTTTCGTGTTGCGCCGGTTCACCGGACTGGCATTAGTTTTTTATCTCACCATTCACCTCTGGGTGATCGGTTCTGCGGTCGGCGGGCCGGAAGTGTTCGACGCCCGGTTGAACATTGTCCAGGCCTGGTACTTCAAGCTGGGCGAGATCGCCCTGCTGGCCGCGGTTGTCTACCACGGTTTCGACGGCATCCGCCTGCTGATCGTCCATTACTTCAAAGTGACCGACCAGCGTAAGAGCATGTTCTACGCCGTCTTCGTGATCGCGGCGCTCATGACTATCGCGGGCGGCCTGCCCATTTTTCTCTTCATGTTGGAAGGAGGAAAATAAGACCATGCGAGTTTTCCTATTGCAGCGTCTCAGCGCCATCGCCCTGCTCTTTTTCTTGACCCTCCACATGATCGTCGTCCACTACCCGCCCTTCCACATTGATTTCAGCATCATCCTGAAGCGCATGACCAACCCGCTCTGGAAAGGGGTGGAGATCGCTTTTCTGTTCACCGTTTTGGTGCATGCCGTCACCGGCATGTATTCAATCCTGTTGGATTACGAGCGGGTCGCCAAGTACAAACGCGTGCTGGCCTGGGTTGGGATCGGACTGGGAATCATCGGCTTTATCTGGGGAACGATCACGGTGCTGTCCTGGACGGCGCCGGTTTAATATTATTCGAAGGTAGGGGTGGATGTGAACCCCTGACCCTCAACCCGAACAGCCTACGGCTGTTCTGCCCCTCTCCCTTCCAGGGAGAGGGGCGCGAGCGCAGCGAGCGGGGTGAGGGTTAATCGCCATCCCCTCCTACCTCTACGCAACAAGTAAAGCGTGGAGGAAGTATGAAAGACCTCACCAAACATTTTCTTGAACTGGTGCGCCTGACAGCCACCAACCTGCCGCCGGACGTGGAGAAATCCCTGAGGGAGGCCAAAACCCGTGAAGAACCCGGCTCGGCGGCGGAAGGCGCCCTGGAGACCATCTTGCAGAACGTGGAGATGGCCCGGGAGATGTCCACCCCCATCTGCCAAGATACCGGCACGCCTCTCTTCTACGTCCATTATCCCGAAGGCTGGAGCGCCCGCAAGCTCCGAGAGCAAATCCGGGCCGCGGTGGCCGAGGCCACCAAACAGACCTATTTACGCCCCAACGCGGTGGACTCCCTCACCGGGAAGAACACCGGCGACAACCTGGGCGGCGAACATTATCCCACCATCCATTTCGAGGAGGTGGAGGGCGACACGCTGACTGTCGAGTTGATGCTCAAGGGCGGTGGCTGTGAGAACGTGGGGGCGCAGTACAAGCTCCCTAATGGCCGCCTGGGCGCGGGGCGGGACCTGGAGGGCGTGCGCAAGGTGGTCCTTGACGCCGTGCATCAGGCTCAGGGGAAAGGCTGCGCGCCGGGCATCCTGGGCGTCGCTGTCGGCGGGGATCGAGGTTCCTCCTTCCTGGCCTCCAAAGAGACCCTGCTCCGCCAACTGGACGAGACCAACCCCGACCCCAAGCTGGCCGAACTGGAAGACCGCCTGATGGAGGAAGCCAACCAACTGGACATCGGGCCGATGGGATTTGGCGGAAAGACCACCGTGCTGGGCGTCAAGGCCAAGGCCGCCCACCGCCTGCCCGCCAGCTATTTCGTCTCGATATCCTACATGTGCTGGGCCTACCGCCGCCGCAAGATGACGGTGGACGGCGACCAGGTTACTTACGAGTGATGGGAGACTGCCATGCGTAAATTGACAATGCCTATTAGCGACGAAGACATCCGGGGACTGGCGGTTGGCGATTCGGTGACTCTCACCGGCGTGATGCTGACCGGGCGGGACGCGGTGCATAAATGGATGATTGACACCTTCATCCGCAATACCCGCCCTCCAGAGGGCGACGACCAGGAGGTCTACGACGCCATCAAGCCCCTGCTGGAAGGCGGGGTGATCTACCACTGCGGGCCGGTGGTCTCCGGGCTGGAGACGGGGGACTACGCCTTCGTGGCCGCCGGGCCGACCACCAGCATCCGAGAGGAACCCTACCAGAGCGAGGTGATGGCTCACTTCAACCTCAAGGGCGTGATCGGCAAGGGCGGTATGGGGGCCAAGACCCTGGCCGCCTGCCACGACCTGCCCGGCGTCTACTTCCACGCGGTGGGCGGGGCCGCCACCCTCATCGCCCAGTCGGTGAAGAAGGTGTTGGGCGTCCACAAGATGGACTTCGGCGTCCCGGAGGCCATCTGGGTATTGGAGGTGGAGGATTTCCCCGTGGTGGTGACGATGGACTCGCATAATAACAGTCTCCACGTGGAGGTGGAGGAGAGGTCTGCGCAGGCGTTGGAGAAATTGTTGGAATAGTCCGGGCCGAAACTTTCAACCCGCTAGACCATAGAGCCGCGAGCATTATCGCGGCTCCAGTTTTTAATCTTGGTTTCATCATATTCCATAAATTTAGGGAGATTTGTGACAAATGTCCCAAACATAATAGGACTTAATAACTCCAAATAGGGACATTTGTAACTTGTGAATAAATGAACTACCTTGTAGAATGAGAGTGTATTACAAAACATTCAACTCTTCACGAAAAAGGAGTTCAAAATGGCAAGTATTTTTGTAGCTAAAGGTAAAGTCGTTCAGGATCCAAGATTGGTGACCAAGCTTCTCAACGACAAGCGTTTCGCCTGGCTGTGGTTGGGGTTGCGGTTCTGGTTGGGGTACCAATGGTTCGATGCGGCCTTGCACAAAGTCGGCAGCCCCGCCTGGGTGCAGACCGGCGAGGCGCTCAAGGGTTTTTGGTCCGGCATCGTCGTCGTCCCGGAGGCGGGTCGCCCCTCCATAGCCTTTGATTGGTATCGCTCCTTCATCCAGACCCTCCTGGATGTCGAAGCTTACACCTGGTTCGGGAAAATGGTCGCTTATGGCGAGCTGCTGATCGGCATTGCCCTCATCCTGGGCGCTTTTACCGGCGTGGCCGCTTTCTTCGGCGGGCTGATGAACTGGAACTTTATGATGGCCGGTTCTGCCAGCACCAACCCGATGCTGTTCGTCATTGCGCTGGGATTGGTCATGGCCTGGAAGATCGCCGGGTATATCGGTGTGGATTACTACCTGCTGCCGCTTATCGGCACTCCCTGGAACCGCTCGGCTGATAAGACCGGGATGAAACCAGACCCAATTCCCGCTGCCGGCGACTAAATAGACGATCTTGATTTATCGGTGTTTGAGACTGCGAGAAACTCGCAGTCTCTTTTTTTATACCCTGAGAGGCATAAAGTTATTCAAGAGAACCCAGGCGACCAACTAGGCGAGCAGGCTCCAGCAGGCGACAGCCGCGGGCGCAGTCGAGTGCTTGAACCACGAAATATACGAAAGTAGCGACTGGGTGCTGGAGGTGGAGGACTTCCCCGTGGTGGTGACGATGGACTCGCATAATAACAGCCTGCACGTGGAGGTGGAGGAGAGGTCTGCGGAGGCGTTGGAGAGGTTGTTGGGGTAGAGCAGACGAGCAAATAAATATAGTGCTATGGCATACACGAAGGGAATACAACCACAATGGTGTTTCACCCTTCGAGTTTTCTTACCCTAGTAGATCATCCAAAACGTGTTTCATGTTCTTCCGGTATTCTTGGAGAGCTTTTCGTCCCTTTCGAGTGAGGAGAAGTATGGTACGAGGGATTCTACCCACAAACTCCTTTTTGATGTCTATGTAACCCTCTTCATACAACTTGACCATGTGGGATGATAAATTGCCCCGCGTCAGTCCGGTTTGGCGCATCACGAATAGAAAGTCGGCGCTTTCCACCACGTACAAGGTTGCCAGAATTAATAATCGTGCCGGGGCGTGAATAGTGCGGTCAATATCGGCGATGGGTTGGAGGTCATCACTGCCAGGTTTTCCGGTAGTCACTCTAAACCTCCACAACCGGCAAAGGGTTATTCTGTAAAAAGCGTCTGAATTTAATTGCACCAACCAGAAAACTGATTCCAAATAAACCCCACATAAAAATCAGCGAAGCTACATCCACTCCTCTTAGAAAAAATATTACCGCGATAACACCACTTATGAGATACCACACCACATAGACAAATCCAACAAAATCACGAAATCGCAAAGACTTCCAGGTAACATAAATCACAAGATATAGACTCAGCATAATCAACGCTGAAAAAACTATTCCAAAGTTCAGCCAATATTTAAGCATGACTGAACCAAATCCAATAATGATCATAAAAACCATAAGCAAAGGAAACTCTAAAAAAATATTCCGGCTACGAAACTTTACAAATCCAACACGCGGATAGGTGAAACGTTTCCTGATTCCGTCAATTATGAAAAATATCAGAAGTAATAACGGGATCGAACAACATATAAACAATCCATACCACTGGCTATCTGCCATGCCTTCAAATAAAGCAAATAAGCCGAAACCCGCACTTAATTGAAACCACTCTATCCCATCTTGGTAGATATCTTTCTCGGCTTTATGCTTGATTGCTTTGAAATCAACATTGTCCGACATGATTCTTCTCCTATCATCAATAATCTGAATATCATATTAGTTTGTTTTTCAAACTGTTTTATTTATATTTTACATGATTCTTTGTGAAAATCAAGGGCTTGACGATCCCATTCGTCGAATAAAAAGCGCACAATCTGCGTTATAGTAGTGAATGGAAAAGATGATGCGTCTATGAAACCTGTAAAGAAATTGAAAACCCGACGAATTCTCGTTTATAGTCTCTTGGGATTTGTCCTGCTCTGCGTGACCTCCACCGGCATCTCCGCCTGGAGCAACCGCAGCCTCCCCACCGCCTCCCCGGTCATCGAGCGGCTCTCCGAGGCGGAGAAAGCCCGTCTGGCCGAGTTGTTCCACCTCAAGGGTGAACTGGGCCAGGAAGTCTGGCCGGGTTGGGGACAGATGGATATTCCCATCATCCTCTATAACGAGGAATACGCCTTCCTGGTCGGCTACCCCGACCCGCCGGAGGGTTGGGTCAAGATACCCGATGGTGAAACCCGGGGGAGCGTTTGGGAAGCCGTCCCCGGCGACACCTTCCAGGGTCAGCCCTATTACCGCCAGCGCCTGCCCGACTCCGGCGAGACGCCCCAGTCCTTCACCGTGCGGGTTGGGGAGCGTTGGGCCGCCAGCATGATGACCAAAGACTGGATGCGGATCAGCATGGTGAATGATATGCGCGACCAATTGCCGCCGCCGTTAGCTCCGGTCTTCCCCTACCGGTTGGTCGTTGGGCTGATTGACAGCGATTGGTACATCGTCCTCGCCCTGCACGAATCCTTCCACGCTTACCAGGGAGCGGTCGCCCCGGAGCGACTCAACTCGGCCGAGATGGCGGTCAGGAATTTCGGGTCCAGTTATCCCTGGGACGACTCCCAGATAGAGGCGGATTGGAAAGTGGAGTTAGGTTTGCTGGCCGACGCCATACAAGCAGGTACGGATACCGAAGCAGCCGCACTGGTCCGCCAGTTCCTGACCCAGCGCGAGGCGCGCCAACAATCGAACAATTTATCCCCAGACCACGTGGATTACGAACGCCAGCGCGAATGGCTCGAAGGCTTGGCCAAGTACGTCGAACTCACCCTATGGAGGCAGGCTTTTGAGACCGCCGGTTACACCCCCCTCCCGGCTGTGAGCGAACTCCCCGACTTCAAGGCCTACACCACCTTCGAGCGCCACTGGGCCGACGAGATGCGGCGTTTGCGGCGGCCTCCCGCCAACACCACCGATAATCTCTTTTATTCCACCGGCATGGCCCAGGCCGTCCTCCTGGATCGCCTGATGCCCGGCTGGAAAGAACTCGTCCTGCTGGAAGGCATCTGGCTAGAAGACCTTCTCACCGAGGCGGTGCAATAGTCCATGTGAAGCAGCAGTGACTATCCAAAGAATACTAGACCCTTAGGGTCTGCTGTATTACTAGCCAGACTCTCTCACCAGCAGAGGATGAGAACAGAAGAAAATCACCCTCTATTTTCCCCACCCATTTCTCTCCCTCGTTATATAATTGTCCCATGACAAACGGAATTTCCATCGAATGGATGATGTGGCGGATTGACGACGACCACCGGAAGGACCCGCCCCAGACCAACCTGATCCGGGCCATCCAATACTACACCGAGAAATACGGCGGCGTCCCCAACCGCTGCGAAGCGCCTCCCGGATGGTGGAACGGCCTCAAAGCCCCCGCGGGGATGGACATCGCCGAATCCACCATCGTGCAGCCCCGCCACCTGCTCCTGACCCTGGACCCCACCCGAGGCGGTAAGGAAAACTCTGGACTGCCGCGGGGGAAAAAACGGAAATAAAGTCGTAACGGTGTGCATTAGTCTAGTGTTAGATGATGACATTGCGGTTTTTATATTCCCCAAAATCCCTGTGATAGCGGATAATCCCTGAGGATGGAAACCCCCTTTGAGCTATACAGATCTTTTGAGAACGACCTAGCAGCCCTTATCGGCCCAGTGCGTTTCAGTCCCCAAGCGAATTTGCGGCTGGATCGCATCACCCATCTCTTGGAACTTCTGGGGGATCCTCATAACGCATATCCCTCACTGCACATCGGCGGCACCTCAGGCAAGGGGTCAACCGCGACCATGATCGCCGCAATCTTGACCCAGGCGGGATATAAAACCGGGTTACACCTTTCCCCTCATCTACAAATTTTGAATGAGCTTTATCAAATCAACAACCATGTGACTCCCACCACCCGCCTGGTCGAACTTTACGCGGAGATCAAACCGGCCATTGCACAGGTTGCCGCCGAAACCCCGTTCGGCGCGCCCAGCTACTCTGAGGCCCAGGTGGCGTTGGGATTTTATCTATTCCAACAGGAGGCGGTTGATACCGCGGTGGTCGAAGTCGGGTTGGGAGGGACGCTCGACGCCACCAACGTGCTGAATGCCGCCGTCGTCGTCATCACCAGCATCGGCCTGGACCACACCGCCATTTTAGGGGACACCGTTGAGGAGATTGCCAGCCACAAAGCAGGCATTATCAAGCCGGGGCAGACCGTGATCAGCGGGGTCCGCCAGCCCGAAGCGCGCCAGGTTGTCGCTCAACGGTGTCGTTCGCAGAATGCCAAACTCTGGCAGCTTGGGGAAGATTTCGATTATCAGATCCTGGATGAAGGGCATTTCACCTTGTCCATGCCAGCCCAGACCTATCTTGATCTCGAATTGGGCTTGAAGGGCGATTTCCAAATAGCTAATGCGGCCTGCGGGATTGCCGCCGTCCTGGCTCTGCCAGATTTCGACATTCCTGAAACCGCCATACGGGACGGACTGCGCTCGGCACATATCCCCGGCCGGATGGAGATCATCCAATCAACTCCCCTGGTCATCCTGGACGGCGCCCACAACCCAGATAAGATGGAAACTTCATCCAGCTACCTCAATGATCTTTATGGTGACCGGCGTCGCATCGTCGTGTTCTCTCTCAAGTCAGATAAAGCCGCCGATGAAATTTTGCCCCTCCTGCTGGAGGGGACCGACCTGCTCACCCTCACCGCATTTCGGGTCAAGCATCTGTGGGAACCGATGGCTCCAGAGAGTTTGGCCGATATAGCTCAGAATCTCTCGCCTAATCTTGAGATACGCATCATCGCTGACCCCCTCGCAGCAGTTGAACAGGCGCTTTCGGAAGCCGGGCCTGATGATCTGGTTTGGGTCACCGGATCGCTTTACCTGGTCGGCGATGTGCGCGAATATTGGTATCCAACTGAAACATTGATCCAGCGGGCCGAAGAAGGGTTGTCGGGTTCGCTAACGTTTTGAAGCGTCCTTATCTCTCCCCGAACATCAAATCCACCGCTTTGGCGTAGATGGCTTTGGCCTTTTGACGGCCATCGGGCCTCAGTTGAACAAAAGATTCCATCATCACCCCCGAATTCACCTCCAGCGCCAGGAAACGGCCTTCGGTCTCGATAATGTCCACGGAGGCGAACTGGATATTCAACGCCGCCGCGCTTTCCAGGGCCAGGCTTTCGAGTTTGCCCAGGAGAGTCTCATCTTCAACGATTTCTGGATACGCGCCTTGAGCGAGGTTGTGCTTCCAATTCAAGGGGAACTGCGATCCTTCGTTTAATACCTCATCCAATCTATCTTTATGATTGGTGAACGCATCCGCGGCCACTTCCTGGGAGATTTTACCGGCGCTCTTTTGCTTCTCTATCAACGCAAACAGCGTTGACCTTCCATCGCCGGTGATTGTCGGACGCTTCTTGACATATACCAATTCACACTCCCCCGCTAACACAAAAACACGGTATTCATTTTCGATTTGGAAAAAAGGCGTTAGACAAATGGATCGCGTAGTGACAAACAAGCGATGAACCGCCTGTTCTAATTCAAGCTGGTTCTGGATCCGGGTAACCTCCGCTCCACCGGATCCAACATTTGGCTTGCATACGACCTCAAATTTATGCTGTCCAGCATACGCCATCATGCCATCCCAGTTCCCCTCGCTGGAGACATAGGTGGCTAATCTAGGTCGTAGAAAGAGCCGGTGTTCTACATGAGGGATATTCTTGAACTGGAGCAAGTCCGAGACTGCGCTCTTGTCACCGGCCATCATCTGGGCCGTCGCGGAGTTCAGCTCGAAATTGTATCCGAAGACGTGCTTGGTGACCGAATCCTTTTCGAGGCGGATGATCCAATCCTGGGAGAAGGTCGTCATCTGGATTCCCCGCTCTTCGGCGATCTCTCGCAGCAGCGCGACCAGCGCTCTATCACGATTGGGGAGGCTCATGACTTTCTCCTTTTGGAAACCTGCTCCTCCAGCCAGTCCACCCACTCCGAGACGCCCTCCCCCGTCTGGCAGGAGATGGGGAAGGTGACCAACCCGGGGCTGAGGATTTCCACGCCCTTCTGGAAATACTCCATGTCGAAGTCAATGTAGGGCAGCAGGTCAATCTTGTTGATGAGCAGGGCGTCCACGCCCCGGTATACGCCGGGGTATTTGTAAGGCTTATCGTCGCCCTCCGGGACGCTGGCGATGAGGATGTTCTGATGGGTGCCCAGGCTGAAATTGGCCGGGCAGACCAGGTTGCCCACGTTCTCCACCAGCAGAAGGTCCAACTCATCCAGGGGGAGTTGGGGGAGGGCGCTTTTCAGCATCACTGCATCCAGGTGGCACCCGCCGCCGGTATTGATCTGCACCGCCGGGATCCCCGCGGCCCGGGCTTTGTCGGCGTCAATGCTGGAGGCCAGGTCGCCGTCCACCACACCCAGGCGCAACTTCTCCTTGAGCAGTTCGAAGGTCTTCAGGATCATGCTGGTCTTGCCCGCGCCCGGCGAGGCCATGATGTTGATGGCAAAGGTCCCCGACGCGTCCAGCGCGGCGCGGTTCTCGTGAGCCAGAAGCTCATTGATGGAAAGAATATGTTCTTCAACCGGAATTTCTTTGCTCATGGTGTTTCTTCCTCTGAGAAATGGTCTGATGCCGACTCTGCGGCTTCCTCCGCGGACTGGACCTCGATAGACTCCAGCAAGAACTCGTCCCCGGCGGAGACAGCCACCTTGACGCTCTCACACTGCGGGCAGGCCAGTTCGCCTTTTTTTATCTGGTATTCATTGCCGCAGTCGCGGCAGCGCATCCGGCCGGGGATGCGCCTGAAAGTCAACTCGGCGCCCTCGGCAGGCGTATCCTTGCTGACCAGGTCCCAATAGAAAGCCACCGAGTCATCAATCACCGAGGCCAGTTCACCCACGACCAGGTTCAGCCGGGTGATGCGCGCCGCGCCGGATTTCTCCGCGTGACGCAGGGCCAGGGCTAGTAAGTTCTGCGTTACCGAAAGTTCGTGCAATATTGTATCCTTGAGACAGTTTCATCGCGGAGATTATCCGAATCAGGTTTCTCTCCAAGGTGATTCTAAGGACAGTCGTCGGATTGGTCAAGGGCCGGGCAAGTATGCAAGCCAAGAAAAACCCCTCCCGCTAGACCTCGCCGACCCGCCGCAAGGCGGTATAATTGCACCCAACAATAGAAACGAAACCCTCACACTACTGTCAACCGACCACTGCCTACTGACCACTGTCTACTCATCACTACCCACTGTCTACTGACTACTAACCGGAGAACCAATGACCCAACCGCTCGACTTTCAATCCATGATCCTCACCCTGCATCACTACTGGGACGAACACGGCTGCCTGATCTGGCATCCCTATTACAGCCAGGTGGGCGCGGGGACCATGAACCCGGCCACCTTCCTGCGAGTCCTCGGGCCGGAGCCGTGGAACACCGCCTACGTGGAGCCTTCCGTCCGCCCCGACGACGGGCGTTACGGCGAGAATCCCAACCGCCTGCAGATGTTCTACCAATACCAGGTCATCCTCAAACCCGACCCCGGCAACCCCCAGGAACTCTACCTGGGATCGTTGGAGGCTCTGGGCATTGACTTACAAAAGAACGATATTCGCTTCGTGGAGGACAATTGGGAGCAGCCCGCCATCGGCGCCTGGGGGCTGGGCTGGGAGGTCTGGCTGAATGGATTGGAGATCACTCAGTTCACCTATTTCCAGCAAACCGGCGGTCAAACCCTGGACCCGGTCTCGGTGGAGATCACCTACGGCCTGGACCGCATCGCCGCGCCCCTGCAGGGGAAACGCGGCTTCCAGAACATCCAATGGAACCATGATCGCACCTTCGGCGACATGAACCTGCAAGGCGAGCAAGAGCACAGTAAATATTACAACGAGGTCGCTGGCGTGGCGCGTCTGCGAGAGATGAACACCCTCCTAGAAAAAGAGGCCGATGACGCGCTGAAGCAAGGATTGGTACTTCCCGCCCACGATTACATCCTCAAGCTCTCCCACAACTTCAATGTACTGGACACCCGCGGCGCAATCGGCGTCACCGACCGGCAAGCCTTCTTTGGCCGCATGCGCAAGCTGTCCCGCCGCGTGGCGGAGGCCTATCTGGAGCAGCGGGAGGGGATGGGGTATCCGTGGTTGGGGGAAGAGGAAGGTAAACAGGGAAACAAGGAAACAGGGAAACAGGGAGGGGTGATTCAGAAAGAGGCGGCTGATTTCTTGCTGGAGGTAGGGACGGAAGAGTTGCCGCAGGGCGATTTGGATGGAGCGCTGGCGCAGTTGGGGGAGCGAGTGCCTGAAGTATTGGGTGAACTGCGGCTTGAGCATGGCTCGGTACAAGTTCTGGGGACGCCGCGCCGGTTGGTCGTCCACGTTGAGGGGCTGGCCCCCCGCCAGACCGACGTGGAAGAGCTGGCCAAAGGCCCGCCCGCCGAGCGCGCCTTCGACGCGGAGGGCAAGCCCACCAAAGCCGCCCAGGGCTTCGCCCGCGGCAAGGGCATAGACGTGAAAGACCTGGAAGTCCGCGAGATGGACGGCGGCGAGTACGTGGTCGCTCTGGTGCGGGAGGCCGGGCGTCCGGCCGCGGAAGCCCTGGCCGAGGCCCTGCCCGACCTGATCGCCGGACTCCGTTTCCCCCGATCCATGCGCTGGAACCACACCAAGGTGGCCTTCTCCCGCCCGGTCCGCTGGCTGTTGGGGCTGTTCGGCGGGCAGGTTGTGCCCTTTGAATTCGCCGGGATGCAGTCTGGCAACACCACCCGAGGCCTGCGCTTCCACCAGCCGGAGACCTTCACCCTGGACTCCCCGGCGGACTATTTCGCCGCCCTCGCCAAACAAGACATTATCCTGGATCAGGAAGAACGCAAGGCCAAGATTGAAAAGGAGATCGGCGCCCTGGCCGCCGAGGCAGGCGGCGAGGCGGTCTCCGACCCGGCCTTGCTGGATGAGGTCGCCAATCTGGTCGAAGCGCCCATCATGTTGCTGGGCACTTTCGACGAGAGCTACCTCTCCCTGCCCCGCGAGGTCTTAGTCTCGGTGATGAAGAAGCACCAGCGTTACTTCCCGGTGGAGAAGGATGGGAAGCTGCTGCCCTATTTCATCGTGGTCGGCAACGGCAAGGAGATTGATGAGACTTTGGTCGTGGAAGGCAACGCCGAGGTGATCCGGGCGCGCTTCGCCGACGCCGGTTTCTTCGTCGAGGAGGACCGCAAACGCCCGTTGGCGGAATATCTGCCCCAACTCGAAACCCTGATGTTCCAGAAAGACCTGGGTTCCATGCTGGATAAGACCGACCGGATAACCAAATTGGTAGTAGACTACCTGGCCGAGTTTCTCAGACTTACAGAAAAAGAAAAAGCCACCGCCAAGCGCGCCGCTGAACTCTGCAAGGCTGACCTGGCTACCAATATGGTTGTGGAGATGACCTCCTTGCAAGGCATTATGGGAAGCTATTACGCCCTAGCTTCCGGCGAATCTGAAGAAGTGGCAACCGCCATCCGCGAACATTACCTGCCGCGCCACGCGGGCGACGACACCCCCAAGACCAAACCCGGACTGGCCGTCGGTCTGGCAGACCGGCTGGACACCCTGGCCGGGCTGTTCGCCGCCGGGCTGGAGCCGACCAGTACGAAAGACCCCTTCGCCCTGCGGAGAGCGGCGCGCGGCTTAGTGAGCGCTTTGATCGCCTGGGATTTGGATTTTGATCTGAGAGCCGCGATTGCGAATGCCGGTACTCATCTGTCTAAACCCGATGGCGGAACATCTCTAGAACCTGATAAGGTGAATACGAGTCAAGTCGCCTGCCTGGACTTCATCGTCGGGCGGTTGAACAACCTGCTGCGGGAAGAGGGCCATCGCTACGACGTGGTCGCCGCGGCTCTGGCCGTTCAGGGACACAACCCGGCCTCAGTGTTACGCGCGGTGACCGAATTGGGCGAATTGGTAGCCCGTGAGGATTGGGATACCATTTTCCCCGCTTACTCCCGCTGTGTCCGCATCACGCGCGACCTGAAAGAACAATTCTCCGTTGACCCCAAACGCTTCGTCGAGGAGGCCGAGAAAACGCTCTACGCCCTTCTGCAAGAGGCTGAAGCTAAAAAACGCGCCCCCGGCTCGGTGAACGATTTCTACAATGCCTTCGAGCCGCTCATCCCCCATATCAACAGCTTCTTCGATGACGTGCTGGTGATGGCAGAGGATGTCAAGCTGCGCGAGAATCGTCTGGGTCTGGTGCAGCGCATCGCCGCGCTGGCTGAGGGTGTGGCCGATTTGTCGCATTTGGAGGGATTTTAGGCCGTCAATAAGAGTAGCAAGCTGTTGAGTAAAAAAAAGACTGTAATAATCATCAATAGCGGACTGAGTATCCACTTAGTTCCCAAACTTCGGATCGGCGATAATGAAAATTGGGGAGATTTGCGAATTGACCATAGTTTCCGTGTATAATAGCTTTCAAGAAATTTTTATACAGTGAAGATCTTGTATGACACACCGTTGGGCCGCAAGGGGTATAATTTCTACTAATGAAGAGAAAAGATTTTCAGCAGGTGGCGATACTTAGGGTCAAAGAAGCGCAAACACTCTTAAATGCTGGTCATTATTCAGGAGCGTACTACATTATTGCAGGCCGTTGAAAAAGTAGTTCTTATTTATTGAAATAATCAATTATCGTAAAGGTTTACCGGATAAGCTCCAGTTTTTCACATTATCCACAGAATTTATGCTGATAACATTCTTCTGAGAGACATTATCCAAACCTTATACCGATTATGATTCGTATAGAATGTATTTAATGGATTTCGCGCATTAAGATGTTGGGTTATCAACCCGTTAGGTTTTTTGTAACCTTGGAGAAATACTTATGAAAGCGATTGTATACGAAAAATATGGGTCACCTGATGTTATTCAACTCAAGGATATAGAAACACCTACGCCCAAGGATGATGAAGTCTTGATAAAAATTCATGCGGCATCTGTAAATGCTTATGACTGGCATTTCCTGACTGCTGATATATTCTTGATTCGATTCATGGGCGGAGGGCTTCTCAAACCCAAAAACACCAGACTAGGCGCTGACATGGCGGGGCGGATTGAAGCGGTCGGCAAATATGTCAAGGAGTTTCAGCCAGGTGATGAGGTGTTTGGGATGGTAAAAGGCAGTTTTGCCGAGTATGTATGTGCTCCTGAAAACACATTAGCATTGAAGCCAGTCCATTCTTCGTTCAATGAAACAGCAGCCATACCTATGGCGGCAATCACCGCTCTGCAAGGTCTGCGCGACGAAGGGCAGATTCGGGCGGGACAAAAGGTTTTAATTAATGGCGCTTCAGGTGGTGTGGGAACTTTTGCGGTACAAATTGCCAAATCTTTCGGTACTGAAGTGACCGCCGTGTGTAGCACTCGAAATTTGGAACAAGCTCGCTCAATCGGGGCAGAACATGTTATTGATTACACTAAAGAGGACTTCACCAAAAATGGTCAACAGTATGATCTTGTTTTTGCGGCAAATGGTTATCATTCGCTTTCGGCTTATAAACGTGCCTTAACTCCCAAAGGTATTTATGTTATGGCTGGAGGTTCCATGGCGCAAATCTTCCAGTCTATGCTCATGGGGTCAATGATGTCAGAAACCGGGGGCAAA